>JAZDHM010000254.1:0-8229 GCA_043805935.1 Actinomycetota bacterium | reverse complement strand
GGGCACTTCGCGGTGACGGCCGAGCTCGGCCCACCCCAGAGCGCCGACGGCGATGTGGTCCGGGCAAAGGCGGGCCTGCTCAAGGGCGCCTGTGATGCGGTGAACATCACCGACAACCAGACGGCGATCGTCCGAATGTCGAGTATCGGGGCGGGGACGATCGTCGTGGAGGAGGGCCTCGAGCCGGTGGTCCAGATGACCTGCCGCGACCGCAACCGGCTGGCCATCCAGGCCGACCTGCTGGGCGCCTATGCCCTCGGCTTGCGCAACCTGCTGTGCCTCACCGGTGATCATCAGCGGTTCGGCAACCACCCGACGGCGAAGAACGTGTTCGACATCGATTCGGTCCAACTGGTGCAGATGGTTGCCGCGATGCGCGACGACCGCGTCTTCCAGTGCGGAGACGCCTTCGACGGCCCGGAGCCCCGATTCTTCGTCGGAGCAGCGGCGGCGCCGTTCGCAGACCCTGTGGACTACCGGCCCTATCGACTCGCCAAGAAAGTCGCCGCCGGCGCCGACTTCATCCAGACGCAGCTCATCTACGACATCCCGGCCTTTGCCCGCTACATGGCGAAGGTGAGGGAGTTGGGTCTTCACGAAAGAACCTTCATCCTGGCCGGCGTGGGGCCCCTGAAGAGCCCCGGCATGGCCCGGTACATGGCCAAGAACGTGCCGGGGCTGCTGGTCCCCGACGAACTGGTCGACCGGATGACCGAGGCCGGGGCCGTGTGGGCCGGCAAGTCGCCGGACGAGCTCACGCCCCAGGACAAGAAGGCGCGGGCGGCGGCGTGGAAGGAAGAGGGCATCCGGATCTGCGTCGAGTTGATCGAGCGGATCCGAGAGATCGAAGGGGTCGCCGGCGTCCACGTCATGGCGATCGAGTGGGAGGAAGCCGTCAGGCCGATCGTCGAGGGGGCCGGTCTGCTTCCGCGGCCGACACTCGAGGAGGCTCCGGCAACGTGAGCCTCACGCCGGTTTCGATCAGCTCCGGCCTGGCCCGCCGGGTGGCCGAGGAGCTCGGCCAGAACGTGTTTCTCTGCTACCAGTGCGTCAAGTGCACCAGCGGTTGCCCGATCTCGAAGTTCTTCGACTGGCAGCCCAATCAGATCATGCGGGCCCTGCAGCTCGGCCAGGAGGACATAGCCCTCCACGCCGAGACCCCCTGGCTGTGTGCCTCGTGCCAGACCTGCACCACGCACTGCCCTCAGGGTCTGGACATTGCCGGGATCATGGATTTCCTCAGCCGCGAAGCCATGGAGCGCGGAGTGAAGCCGCCGGTGCGCGAGGCAGATGCCTTCAATTCCGCCTTCCTCCGCGAGATCCGGCTGTGGCGGCGTGCCTACGACCTCGGGATGCTGGCCGAGTTGAAGCTGCGGACGGGGCACCTGACCGAGGATCTCGATATCGGGCTGAAGATGCTCCGGAAGGGCAAGTTCGCCTTCCTTCCTCGCCGGGCACGCCGGCGCCGCAAGATCCGGCCCATTGAGGGAGCCGACCGGGCCGTGGCCTACTACCCGGGCTGCTCCTTGAAGTCGACGGCCAAGGAGTACGACCATTCCACCAGGGCGGTCTGCGAAGCATTGGGCATCACGCTCATCGAACCCAAGGGATGGGCGTGCTGCGGCGGCTCTGTCGCCCATCGGGCCGATCCGGAGAAAGCCGTCGACCTGCCGATGGAGAACCTGTCGCTCATCGAACAGAGCGGCTTCTCCGAGGTCACCATGCCGTGCGCCGGGTGCTTCAGCCGCCACAAGTTCGCCCAGTCCGACGATCCCGGCGGGGAATCGGCGACGGGCAAACGGAAGCCGGCCGTCCGGGTGAGCAACCTCCTCGAGACGATCCTGGACCGCGTGGGCACCGACCGGATCGCCGCCGGGGTGCAGCGGCCGCTCACCGGTCTCCGGGTGGTCTGCTACTACGGATGCGTGCTCACCCGGCCCCCCGAGGTCACCGGTGCCGAGCACCCCGAAGACCCCACCGACATGGACCGGATCATGGCGGCTCTCGGGGCCCAGGTGGTCGACTGGTCGTACAAGACCTCGTGCTGCGGAGCGGTCCACTCTCTGATCCGCAAGGAGATCGTGCTGACGCTCTGCAAGGAACTGATCGACCACGCCCGGGCGGCGGGTGCGGACGCAATCGCGGTTGCCTGCCCGCTGTGCCACGCCAATCTCGATGCCCGCCAGACCCAGATGGAGATCGACCAGCCCATGCCCGTGCTCTATTTCACACAGCTGATGGCGATCGCCATGGGCCTGCCTCCGGAGGCGGCCGCCCTGAATGGGAATCTGATAGACGCGCGACCCCTCCTGAAGGAGAAGGCCCTCATCGACTGAGCGAGAAGGAGATCACCGACAGTGGCCAGTATGATTCCAGAGACGCCGGGTCTGCACCCGGACCTGAGCGGATAGGTGGCAAGAGAGAATGGTGTCGCTCGTAGTTGATGTTCCAGCCATGTACGCCGACCACCATGTGGTCGAAGTTCGGCGGATTCTGTTCGAGATCTCCGGGGTAGAGGAGGTCAACGCATCCGCCGCTTTCCAGGTGGTGAAGATCGAATACGACCCTGAGAAGGCGTCGGAAGAGGTCCTTAAACAGACGCTCGACGAGGCCGGGTACCTTGGCGAGCTTCCGGTGCCGACCGAATCCGGCGAACCGGCGGTTGGTCGAGATGGCACGACCTACTTCCGGCACAGTGCGGCCGTTGAGGCTGCCGGAAACGCCGTCTCGTTTAGACAGGAGATCACCTTTGTCGGAAGGCCTCTCTGGCCATGTCCCGGAATGGGGGCCGGTCGCCGGGTGGATGAGGGAGAACCAAAGCATGGCGGATGAAGAGACCAGGACGCAGAGGAAGAAGCGGCGCACCCCTGAAGAGGCGTCGATTGATCCGGCCGCCCGGGAGATGCTGGCTCGTGCCGACCAGCTGGGGCTGGGCACTGCCTTCAGCCGGGCGGATGCTCTGGCGCCGTGCGCCATCGGTGCGGTGGGCATGTGCTGCTCCCTTTGCGCGATGGGACCTTGCCGGCTCACCAAGGAAGGGATCACGGGCGTCTGCGGAGCAACCATCGACACCGTTCAATCCCGGAACTTCATCAGGTCGGTGGCGGCGGGGTCGGCCGCCCACTCCGACCACGGCCGCGACATGGCATTCACCCTCAAGGCGGTAGCCAACGGTCAGGCGGAGGGCTACACGATTCGCGACATCGCCAAACTGCGAAACGTCGCCGCCGAGTACGGCATCCCCATAAAGAACCGTGCACCCGAAGAGATTGCCAACGACCTGGCGGACCTCTGCATCGCACAGTTCGGACAGCAGCGCGGCACCCTCGCTCCCGTCGTGCGCGCCCCGGAGAAGCGCCAGAAGCTCTGGAGTGAGCTCGGGGTCGCGCCACGCGGTATCGACCGGGAGGTGGTCGAAGCGCTGCACCGGACCCACATGGGTGATGACCAAGATGCCGCGCACCTCCTGCACCACGCCGTGCGCACCGCCCTCGCCGATGGTTGGGGGGGAAGCATGATCGCCACGGACATCTCGGACATCCTGTTCGGCACGCCGGCCCCGTTGCTGGGCGAAGCGAACCTGGGCGTCCTCAAGGATGACATGGTGAATGTGGTCGTCCACGGACACGAGCCCACCCTCAGCCAGATGCTGGTAGCCGCGTCGCAGGACCCGGAGATCGTCGCCTACGCCAAAGCGGCCGGAGCGAAGGGCATCAGCCTCTCGGGGATCTGTTGCACGGCCAACGAGATCCTCATGCGGCAGGGAATCCCCGCCGCCGGCAACTTCCTACAACAGGAACTGGCGATCCTCACCGGCGCCGTGGAGGCGATGGTGGTCGACGTGCAGTGCATCATGCAGGCGTTGGTGGCATTGGCCGAGAACTTCCACACCAAGATCATCACTACGTCGCCAAAAGTGAAGATCAAGGGCGCCACCCACATGGAGTTCGATGAGCACCGCGCATTGTCCATCGCCAAGGACATCCTCAAGGCTGCCATCGACAACTACCAGAACCGTGGAGAGACTCGGATCCCGAACTTCAAGAACTCCCTGGTTCCGGGGTTCTCCCATGAGTACATCAACTACATGCTCGGCGGCTCCTACCGGGCGTCCTTTCGGCCCCTCAACGACGCCATCATGGCCGGCAGGATCCGAGGAGTGGCGGCGATCGTCGGATGCACGAATCCCCGCATCCAGCACGACTCCCACCATGCCAGCATCACCGAGGAACTGCTCAAGCAGGACGTGCTGGTGGTGGAGACCGGCTGCAGCGCCATCGCCAGCGCCAAGCTGGGCTTCCTCCTCGGCGATGCCGGTCTCGATCGGGTGGGGCCCGGGCTCCGGGAGGTCTGTGAGACGGTCGGGATCCCTCCCGTGCTCCACATGGGGTCCTGCGTCGACAACACCCGCATCCTGACCGTCCTCACCCAGATGGTGGAGGAGGGTGGCCTGGGTGACGACATCGACGAGGTGCCGGCCGTCGGCCTTGCCCCGGAGTGGATGAGCGAGAAAGCCCTCGCGATCGCCACCTACTGCGCGGCCTCCGGCGCCTACGTGATGATGGGCGGTCACAACCCGGTCGAAGGCCGGGGTGACACCGTCCCGGACAGCGTCCTGGTCGCGGACTTCATGAGCAGTGGCTGGGAGAAGATGTACGGCGGCAAGCTGGAGTTCCTCGACGATCCGGAGGAGATGATCCGGCGCGCCCTCGAACACATCGACACCAAGAGGGCGGCGCTCGGCCTGCCCAAGTACGACCCCACGCAGTTCGGGCGAAGCGGCGATGCCCGGCTCGAGGAGATGGAAAGGGAGATCGAAGGGGCGCCCCTGGAAGAGCGCCAGGCTGCTCTGTACGGCCAGGCTCCGGCGAGTTAGAGGAGGCACGGTACATGTCTCGGTATATCGCGACGCGGGCCATCCGCGGTGCCAACGCGTTGGTCAGCGAAGCGGAGGTGATGCTGGAGCGCGCCCTCGGCGAGAAGGGCCCAGACACGCCCGTGGCCTTCCCCAACACGGCCTACCACCTGCCCGTCATATTCGGAATGACGGGCAAGGAGATCGGGCATCTCGGGCAGCTGCCCGAGATCCTGGCTCATGCCCGCAGCCTGCTGCACCCAACGCCGTCTCGAGAGCATTGGACCCCCTACCTGGGCGAGACGCTCGACAGCGGAATGGCCACCCTCGTTGCCGCCGAGGTCATCGAGGCGATCCGCTACGTCTACGGCCTGCAGCCCGAACCGATGGCCGGTTTCAAGTTGGCCGGGGGCACCAGCTTCACCAGCCCGGACATGGACGGCAGCGAGGGCGAGGCCCCGAACGGTCACCTGAACGGCGCCATCGACGACATCCAGCTGCGGTCCTGGGGCATCCAGCTGGTCGACGGCCGTATGCCCGGGTTCGCGGCGATCGTCGGTTGTGCAAGGTCCAACGAGGCTGCAGTCCAGATCGTGCGCGGGCTGCAGCGGCGCAACATCCTGTGCTTCCTTTCCGGGAACGTCAACGGCCGCAGCATCATCGACCAGCTCTCTGAGGAAGGCGTCGAGCTCGGGTACGACACGTACACGGTGCCGTTCGGTAGGGACACGATCAGTGCCATCTATGCCCTGGGTTTCGCCACTCGCTCGGCTCTCACCTTCGGCGGCCTCAAGGGCGGGCAGGCGCGAGAGATCCTGACCTACAACAAGGGCCGGGTGTTCGCTTTCGTCCTCGCCCTCGGCGAGGTCGACGACTTGAAGTACTCGGCAGCCGCCGGCGCCATCAACTTCGGCTTCCCGGTGATCGCAGACACGGTCATCCCCCAGATACTGCCGACCGGGGTGACCACCTACGAGCACGTGGTCTCGATGCCGTGGAACGAAATCGAAGGAGCCGACGACTCGGAGAAGGCCGAACGGCTGGTGCAGAAGTGCATCGAAGTGCGCGGGGTCAAGGTTCGAATGGCCGATGTGCCGGTGCCCGTTCCCTACGGTTCGGCGTTCGAAGGCGAGGTGGTTCGCAAGGCCGACATGCGGGCAGAGTTCGGCGGCCGGGGATCCCGGTGCTTCGAGTACCTTAAGATGGCGAAGCTCGACGAGCTGACCGACGGCAAGATCGAGGTCGTAGGACCGGATCTCTCGGCCGTCGACGACCAGGGCAGCATGGACATGGGGATCGTCGTCGAGGTGGCGGGTCGCAAGATGGAGCAGGACTTCGAACCCGTTCTCGAACGTCAGATCCACTACTTCGTGAACGGAGCTTCGGGGATCCAGCACATCGGGCAACGAGACATCACCTGGATTCGCATCTCGCACAAGGCGGCCGAGGCCGGATTCGGCATAGAGGACTTCGGCAAGATCCTGCACGCCCGCTTCCACTCCGTTTTCGGAGCAATCGTCGACAAGGTGCAGGTCACGATCTTCACGGACCCCGACCAGGTGGAGGCGCGTCTGGCGGAGGCACGCGGGGCCTACGACTTCCGCAACAAGCGGTTGCAGGACCTTACGGACAAAGTGGTGGACGAGTTCTATTCCTGCACGCTGTGCCAGTCGTTCGCTCCGAACCACGTCTGCATCGTCAGCCCGGAGCGCCTGGGCCTGTGCGGGGCCTACAACTGGCTCGACTGCAAGGCCTCCTTCAGCATCAATCCGACCGGGCCCAACCAACCGATCAAGTTGGGCAAGTGCGTCGATGCCGTCCGCGGCTACTGGGAGGGAACCAGGAACTACGCCAGAATCGGTTCCCACGGTGTGGTGGAGGAAGTGGCGATGTACTCCATCATGGAGAACCCGATGACGGCCTGCGGTTGCTTCGAGTGCATCGTCATGGTGATCCCCGAGGCGAACGGCGTCATGGTCGTGAGCCGCGAGGACACCAGCATGACCCCGGCCGGGATGACGTTCAGCACCCTCGCCGGAATGGCCGGAGGCGGCATTCAGACTCCGGGGGTCATGGGAGTCGGCAAGTACTACTTGATCAGCCCGAAGTTCATCTCCGCCGATGGTGGCTTCAAGCGGGTCGTATGGATGAGCAGCGTCCTCAAGGACGCCATGGCCGAAGGACTCAAGGTGGTCGCCGAGCGCGCCGGCGATGCGGGGCTCATCGATCGGATCGCCGACGAGCGGTCCGTCAACTCGGTGGAGGAGCTTCTTCCGTGGCTGGAGAAGAACGGCCATCCGGCGCTGACGATGGACCCCATCTTCTGACCCGCCGGATCCACATTGAGAACGGACAACCAGGCACCGTTATGGGAGGTGGAGTCGCATGCCCGTTGAGATCCCCAAGGACTCCTGGCCGGGTGCGGTGAACACCGTCACCCTGGGAGCCACCCGCGACCAGGGCGGCTCCAGGACGTCGACGGTGACGATCGGCGGAGAGAGATCACTGCCCTTTATGCATTTCGAGAACCCGATGCCCAGCCGTCCGGTGATCGCGCTGGAGATCGCTCCCACCCGCCCCGCCGACTGGTCGGCAGTGCTGCTGGAAGCGTGGGGCAGCACGGCCGACCATCCGGCCGGTTGGGCCCGGGCTTGCGAGGAAGCGGGCGCGGACCTGGTCCTGCTCCAATTCGGGCTCAAGGGCACAGGTGATGACCGGGTCACGGCCGATTTCGCCGTGGACGTGGCCAAGTCCGTGCTGGAGTCCACCGGACTGCCCCTCGTGATCCTGGGACCAGGGCAAGCCGAGGTAGACAACTCGATTCTGGTCCCCATCGCCGATGCGACCAAGGGCGAGCGGATAGTGCTCGGGCTGTGCGAGGAGGGCAACTACCGGACGATCGTTGCCTCGGCCATGGCCAACGGCCATCTGGCGCTGGGGAAGACCCCGATGGACGTGAACCTGGCCAAACAGCTCAACATCCTGATGAGCGACATGGGCTTGTCGCGCGACCGGGTCGTGATGGACCCCACTACCGCGGCCCTCGGCTACGGGATCGAATACGGCTACTCGGTGATGGAGCGGCTGCGGCTGGCCGCCTTGCAGGGTGATGCGATGACTCAGTTCCCGATCCTGGTCAACCCGGGCGCCGAGGCCTGGAAGACCAAGGAGTCCAAGGTCGGGGAGGGCATCCCCGACGAGTGGGGCGAGTGGGCGGAACGGGGAGTGAACTGGGAGACGCTTACCGCCGTGTCGCTTATCGAAGCCGGGGCGCATGTAGTCGTCCTCCGTCATCCGAAGAGTCTCAAACGAGTGAGAGCCGCCATCGACGAGCTGATGGCCTCGGAAACGGTGTAGGAGAGAACCATGGCGCT
>JAZDHM010000253.1:0-2042 GCA_043805935.1 Actinomycetota bacterium | reverse complement strand
CAGCGAACGACCTGTGCTCATCAACCCGGAAAAAGCCTCCGTGCGCACGATGGGAACCAGGTTCGTCTTCGACTCGTGGGTGTTCGACCAGCTCGTGATGCCGGCCGTGCCCGACCGGGCGCGGGTGAGCCCCCTCGACCTGGCCGCCGTCTTCGGCAGCGACTGGGCCCTCGCCCGCCAGGACGCCGCCGGGGAGACCGCCTACGCCGGCTACTCCGAGGCGGTGGCGGCGCTGCGCGAGACCGCCATGGCGCGGACCGCCGAGGAGTGGGGCGGCACGATCTACGGAGCCTGGCTCTACGCCCTGCAGCCGACGTGGCTGCCCCACGGCGACGCCTACCCGCCGTTCATGCGGACCGACGCCTGGGCCGCCAAGAGTCACCAGGCCGGGTTCGGCTCGTACACCGAGCTGAAGCACGACACGATCCTCTACGCCAAGCAAGGCGTCGCCGAAGGCGACATGGAGCCCCCTCCGGTCGTCACCCATTGGGTCGAACCGGACCCGGTGGTGTTTCACCGGATCGCCAACGCCGCACGACTGCTGCGTGACGGGCTCACCCAGATGGACCTGCTCACGGGGAGTGCCGACGACGCCTTCACCCCGCTCGGCAGCCTCGAGTCCCTGATCTCGCTCGTCGACCGCCTCGCCACGATCGCCGACGACGAGCTGGCCGGAAACCCGATTCCGGCCGATGACAACGAGTTCCTCGGACAGATCGGCGGATGGTTCGAGACCATCCTCTACTCCACGGCCACCGACGAGGGAATGATCGACGACCACGGGGGGCTCATCGCCGACGCCTTCCTCGACGCCACCACCGACTCCGCACTGGAGCTGGGCACCGGGGACTTCAACCCGATCTACGTGATCGTGCCCGACGGGTTCGGTGGGTTCGAGGTGGCCACCGGCGGCGTGTACTCCTACTACGAGTTCTGGCAGCCGCGCCAGGAGCGACTCACGGACGAGACCTGGTGGACGTGGATCGAAGGGGGGACGCTCCCCGACCCGCCGGCCTGGGTGACCGAGTTCCTCGGTTTGTGAAACGCGTCGTCCTCGGGGCGTTGGCCGTCGTCGTGGCGGCATGCGGCGCTGCCACGACCACGGCCGACACAACCGCGATCGTCGAGGTCGCCGCTCCGGGCGGGACCGCGATCGCGGTGCTCCTCGACGCGGACGGGCCGATCGCCTGGAGACCGAGCGACGACACCAGGGGATGGCTCCCCGACGGCGACGCCGCCTGGGTCGCCGGGACCTGGTGGGCCCTGATCCAACGGCCCGGCCTCGACCCCGTCGACACCCCACTGACCTCCTTTCCCTACGGCGACGTGATCACCTCGTCCGCGGCCGACCTCGACGGCGACGGATCGATCGAGACGGTCGTGTCATACCGCCATCCCGCCCGGGAGGTCCCATGGGATCCTCGCCCGGTGCCCACCGACGCCAATGGCCGCAGCGCCCACCTCGGGGTGATCACCGCTGACGGATCTCCGATCTGGCTGGCGCACCGCATCCCCCATCCGGTCGGGGCGATCGCCGGCTGCGGGCCGGTCATCGCCCTCGGATACAGCACCTTCGACGGCGAGCCGACGGCGGCGACGGCGGCCACGTGGATCGGCTTCGGCTTCACCCTCGCCCCCGAGCTCCCCGGGGCGGCCACGGTCGGGTGTGCCGACGTCGACCGTGACGGTGTGCTCGACCCCGTGGTGTTGCGGGGCTGAGCTTTGAGCTCTGAGCCAAGAAGGCGAAAGGCGATGAGCGAAAGGCGAAACCGCGTTATCGCGTGCCTTGCCGGTAGCTGGTAGCTGGCAGCTGGCTCACCCCATCGCTCGATCCAGGTCCTCGATCAGGTCGTCGACGTGCTCGATGCCCACCGACAGCCGCACCAGATCGGTGGGGACCGCGAGCGGGGTCCCCACCACCGACTGGTGGGTCATCGCCGCCGGCACCTCGATGAGCGACTCGACACCGCCGAGGCTCTCGGCGAGGCAGAACACCTCGGTACGCTCGGCGAGGTGATGGGCCGCCTCCATTCCCCCGGCCG
>JAZDHM010000252.1:0-4481 GCA_043805935.1 Actinomycetota bacterium | reverse complement strand
ACTACCGAGTCATCCCCGGGGTTCTCGAGGAACTCGGGCGGGCGCTGAGCGGTGGGATCCTGTGACCACGACGGCACCACTCCGCACCCGGGAGGCGTGGGCCCGAGTCGCTGGGACCGCGGTGCTGTGGGTGGCGCTCTTCGTGCTCAACGGGCGGTTCGCCGATTGGCTCGTCTCGCTCATTCCGGGGGTGACCGAGGACGGCCGCCCCGGCGAGGTGATCCACTTCTTCATCTACGACATCATCAAGATCGGGCTGCTCCTCACCGCGGTCGTCTTCGCGGTGACCGTGGTGCGCTCCTTCATCTCGGTGGAACGCACGAGGGATCTGCTCGGGGGCAGGGGGCGGGTGGTCGGGTACGGACTCGCCGCCGCCCTCGGTGTGGTGATGCCGTTCTGCTCCTGCTCGGCAGTGCCGATGTTCATCGGGTTCGTGGCCGCCGGAGTTCCGCTGGGGATGACGATGACCTTCCTCATCGCCAGCCCGCTGGTCAACGAGGTAGCAGTGATCCTCGTCGCAGGGTCGTTTGGAGTGAAGGTGGCGGCGCTGTACGTCGCCACCGGGCTCATCGTCGCCGTCGTTGCCGGAGCGGTGATCGGCCGGCTCGGGTTGGAGCGGTGGGTGGAGCCGTTCGTGTTCACGGTCCGGTCCCCGGTCTCGCCGACACCAGAGGCGCGACCGGGCTGGGAGGACCGGTTCGCGATGGCTCGGGCCGAGGTCCGGGCCATCCTCGGACGGATCTGGCCCTGCCTGGTGGCAGGCATCGCCATCGGCGCGGTCATCCATGGGTGGGCCCCGGAGGACCTCTTCGCCCGCTGGGCTGGTGAGGACGATCCGCTGGCAGTGCCGATCGCGGTGCTCTTCGGCATCCCGCTCTACTCGAACGCCGCCGGGACCATCCCGCTCGTGGAGGCCTTGAACGCCAAGGGGGTGGCGCTCGGCACCTCCATCGCCTTCATGATGTCGGTGGTGGCGCTGTCGCTCCCCGAGCTGATCCTGCTGCGCCGGGTGCTCACGGTGCGGCTCCTCGCCACCTTTGTGGCGATCGTCGCCACCGGAATCCTGATCACCGGATACCTGCTGAACGTCATCGTCTGAGAGGAGTCGTCATGGAGCTGAAGGTCCTCGGAATCGGCTGCGCCAACTGCCAGACACTCGAAAAGCGAGCCCGGGAGGCGCTCCTTCAGCTGGGGGTTGCGGCCGACGTGACGAAGGTGACAGACTTCGACGACATCGCCGCGTACGGCGTGATGCGACTCCCCGCCCTGGTCGTGGATGACAAGGTGATCCTCGCCGGGCGGGTCCCCAAAACGGAGGAGCTGGTGTCCCTGTTGGCCCACGAAAGCTCGGCGCGCGAAGTCGAGCGATGACCGACGCGCCAGCCACCCCTGCCGACGTATCCGTGGGCGCTCGGCTGTCTGCTCTCGACCGCTTCTTGCCCCTGTGGATCGGTCTGACCATGGCGATCGGCCTGGGGATCGGCCGCCTCTTCCCCGATCTCAACGATGCCCTGGACTCGGTCAAGGTCGGCACGGTGTCGCTGCCGATCGCCATCGGCCTGTTCGCCATGATGTATCCGGTGCTGGCCAAGGTCGATTACTCGCGCATCGGCAGCGTGACCCGGGACCGGCGCCTGATCGTGACCTCGCTGGTGCTCAACTGGCTGATCGGGCCGTTGGTCATGTTCACGTTGGCGTGGCTGCTCTTGCCCGATCTGGCGGAGTACCGGACTGGCATCATCATCGTGGGCCTCGCCCGCTGCATCGCCATGGTGCTGATCTGGAACGACCTGGCGCTGGGCAATCGGGAGGCGGCCGCGGTCCTGGTGGCCCTCAACGCCGTGTTCCAGGTGGCCTTCTACTCGGTCCTCGGCTACTTCTACCTGCAGATCCTGCCCGGGTGGCTGGGGCTGGACACATCGGCCTTCCAGGTGTCCCTCTGGGAGATCGCCCGCATCGTCCTGGTATTCCTCGGGGTGCCGCTGGTGGCCGGCTATCTCACCCGCAGGCTGGGGGAGCGGGCTCGAGGCCGGGAGTGGTACGAGCGAGTGTTCCTTCCCCGGCTGGCCCCGGCGGCGATGGTCGGTCTGCTCTTCACGGTGGCGGTGCTGTTCGCCCTCCAGGGCGAGAAGATCACCTCCCAGCCTCTGGACGTGGCCCGCATCGCCCTGCCGTTGCTTGCCTACTTCCTCATCATGTGGGTGGCCGGGTTCGCCATCGGCCTGCGGCTGAAGCTGCCCTACGACCGCACCGCCACCCTCGCCTTCACCGCGGCCAGCAACGACTTCGAACTCGCCATCGCCGTCGCCATCGGTGTGTTCGGCATCACCTCGGGAGAGGCACTCGCCGGTGTAGTCGGGCCCCTCGTCGAGGTCCCCGTGCTGGTGGGGCTGGTGTACCTCGCCCTCGCCGCGCGTCGCCGGTTCTACCCGAGGCCGGACAGCATCACCACCGAGACGGCCTGAGCGAGGGCTCCTCCCGCCCGTCGACGCCACTCACACCACGTCCTCAGGCGGCTCTCCGCCGTCCCTCATACTCCTGCGCGATCGTGGGATGAGGACGAACCCACCGGGAGCAGCCGCCATGAGATGACTCACCGTCCCAGTTTCCTCCCTGTTGTCATCGTGAGCCCGGCCACTGGCCGGGCTCACGATGGTGTGGGGGGTCGCCGGCTCCATGGGTAGTCGGGCGTTTCGCGTCGGGGACGGGCGCTCAGGTGGTGAGTAAGGCGACGACCGCGCCAACGCATTGAGGGGGCCCCGGAATACCGGGGCCCCCTCAATCTGCTCGAGGTACGTCGGCTTCAGCCTCCGAGGGTGATTCCGAGGTTGGCATCAGTCGAGCCATCGAATGATGTGCTCGAGCCATCGGCGTCGAGATCGGCCTGTCCGTCAGTCTGCACCGTGGCACCGCCCTCGGTCTCGGCGTCGTTCGATGCAGCGTCACCGGTGACGCTGGCGGTGATGGCACCGTCGACGTTGGAGACGAGCACCGAGGACGCCTGCTCGGCCGACTGGAACTCCACGATGATGGCGTCGGCGGTCTCGGCGACGACGTTGGCCGTGTAGCCAGCGTTGGCGTCGACGGCGGTCAGGTTCAGGCCGTTGGCGTCGAGCCTCACGCCCACCTCGCCGGCGGCGCCGACCGAGATGAGCTGTGACACAGCGGCCTTCCCGGACAGGTCGACGGTCGCGTCCACAGCGGGTCGCGGCAGTCGGATGCCGACGTGGGCGGCGGCATCGGCGGTGAAGCCCTGCGCCCCGTCGGGAAGGTGGCCCGTCGCGGTGAGCGTGCCCCCCGCCGTCAGGGCGGCTGCCAGGCAGCCGGCGGCGATCTTCGCGCCGGCGTGGGCTGATGTGGTGGCTCCGATGGTTGCGGTGGTCATGGCGGCTCCTCCTCCTGTGGCGACCAAGGTCGCCACGGTCGTGGTCGCGAAGACGGCTCCACTCGACGCGATCGCAGCCGCGACGGCGGAGACCGTCTCGGGCTGGAGCCGATGGATCAGCTCCGACCGAAGGTCGCCCGCCCAGGCGCCTATCGGATCGCCCATCTCGTGGTGCTTCGTCCTCATGGCACCCCCCGTGATCGGGCGACGGACCGAAGTGTTACGGGGTTTGCCCACCCGACCCGGGAATGGTGATCCCAGGGACCGTGGGGATCGTGACCTCAGGGATCGTGGTCTCGGGAACGGTGACGCCGGGGGTCGAGGGGACGGTGACCTCGGGGATGCTGACGTCGGGCACGGTGACGTCAGGCACCGTGACCCCGGGGATGGAGGGGAGGGTCACCTCGGGGACGGTGAACACCGGCAGATCCAGGGGGAGTCCGACCTCCGGGCGGGGGAGATGGATCCCGACGTGGTCGGCGACGTCGGCGATCCAGCGTTGGATCGGATCGGGGAGCACGCCGGTGGCGGCGGCCCCGCCGGCGAGGGCGGCGGTGAGAGCGGCGGCCGCGATCACCTTGGCGACCGAGTGGGTCACCACCACCGTGGCCGCGGCGCCCACACCAAGCGATCCGGCGGCGGCGCCGGCGGCGGCAGCGGCGCGGGCGACGCGATCGGGAGCGAGCACCGACACCGTCTCGGCGCGCAGGTCCTCCGCCCACGCCTCGAGCGGATCGGGGTGTCGTCTGTCGGTCATTCAGCACGCCTCCCATGGTCCGATCGCGTATATCCCCTCCTGACGAGTTCCTCCCGCAGTTTGGCCAGCGCCCTCGTTTGGATGACTCGGACGTTCCCGCGGCCTCTCCCGACTGCCGCTGCGACCTCCCCGGTGTCGAGCCCGGCGATGACGCGGAGCAGCACGACGTCGCGCTCCACCTCGGTGAGCACGTCGAGCGCCTGGACGGCCTCCGACGCCATGACGCTCCGGACGACCTGATCTTCCGGCGAATCGGCGGTGTCGACCAGGATCTCGGGAAGGTCCGTGGCGGGCTCAGGGGCGCGGTAGCGGTTGACGACCTGGCGGTACGCGATGCTG
>JAZDHM010000251.1:0-7938 GCA_043805935.1 Actinomycetota bacterium | reverse complement strand
CCCCGCGGCCCGCTGTCCCAGGCTGTTGGCGAACGCCACCTGCTCGGCCTCGGTGTCGCAGTACCCGGCGGCGGAGAGCCCCTCGCCGGCGTCGATGAACGCCTTGACGGCGGCGGCACGCTGCGCCGGGGTGGCATCGATGGTCGAGCGGTCGGCATGGTCGACGGCCGGGACCGGTGTGGGGGCGGCGATGCCCGGCCAGTCCTCGTCAACCGGCTGGAGCTTGGCAGCCTCGATGACGGCCTCGACCAGCCTGGCGAGGGCGGCGTCGTCGACGCGATTGCCCGTGAGCGCCGCCACTTTGCCGTCGACGGCGACCCGCACCCTGACCCCGGCGGTGTCCTCGGCGACGTTCTGGTGGATGAACGAGTTGGCAAAGCGGGTGAGCGCAGCCGTCCCGACCGTGGCGATTGCCTCGGCCTCGGCGCGCGTGCCCACCATCTCCACGACCTTGTTGGCGATCTTCTGTGCGTCGGTCATGCCCGCACCCCCACGCGTACCTCGGTGAATCTCCCCGGCGAGGCGCTGTGGCCGGTGTGGGCGATCTGCACCGGCTGGCCCTTTCCGCAGTTGGGCGTGCCCCAGTGGATCCACTCGGCGGGCCCGCCGAGCATGTCGAGCTGCGCCCAGAACTTGGGCGTGATGCCGGTGTAGGTCGGGTTCTTGACCATGCGACCCCGCTTGCCCTTCTTGATCTCCCACCCGATCTCGCATCCGAACTGGAAGTTGAGCCGCTTGTCGTCGATCGACCACGACCGGTTGGTCGACATCAGGATTCCGTCCTCGGTGGCGGCGATCATCTCCTCGAGGGATGAGTCGCCGGGGAGAAGGCCGACGTTGGTCATGCGGACCATCGGGAGCCGGTTGTATCCGTCGGCTCGCACCATCCCGCCGGGTGGCAGACCGGCGATCGAAGCCGAGTCCCTGCCGGAGAGGACACCCACCCAGCGGCCGTGATCGACGATCGCAACGCATTGCGCTGGGGTGCCTTCGTCGTCGTAGGCGAAGGTTCCCAGTGCCCCCGGAAGAGTGGCGTCGGCGGTGATGTTCATCACCTCGGACCCGTAGCGGTGCTGCCCGAGCCGCTCCAGCTGGAGGTGCGAGGTGCCGGCGAAAGCGGCCTCCCAGCCGAGGATGCGGTCGAGCTCGATGGCGTGGCCCACCGACTCGTGGATCTGCAACGCCAGCTGGCTCGCCTCCAGGATCAGCGTCTTGTCACCCTCCGGGCACGCCCCGGCGCCGAGCAAGGCGACCGCCTCCTCGGCGATGCGGCCGGCGTTCCCCGGGTAGTCCCACGCCCGGACCCGCTCGAAGCCGCCGGTCTCGAACTGGCCGAACGACTGGGGGAAGGAGCGGCGCTGGGTCTCGTGCTCACCCACCGCGGTGGCATCGAATCCCCCACCGGTTTCGACGATGTGCTGGTGGATCTTGGAGCCCTGCGACGACACGAACCATTTGTGGGTGTCCCACGCTCCGAGGGACGCCCGAGCGAGACGGACACCCTCGACGCCCTGCATGGTCCGGCTCACCCCGAGGAGCATGTCGACCTTCTCGGCGAGCGGGACCTCGAGCGGCGCCTCCACCACCGGGGTCTCGTAGTCGGCCTCGACGATCGGGACGTCCGCCAGCGGCATCGGCCGCCCCGGAGCCGCCGCCGAGGCGCGGGCGATCTCTACGGCCTGGCGGCCGGCCTTCCGCAGCGACGCCGCATCGTCGTCGGCGGTGGCGAAGAACCCCCAGGACGATCCGACCAGGGCGCGGACGCCGACGCCCGCCCCCTCGCTCCGGTTGAGCGTCTCGATGCCGCCGTTCATCACCTGGATGAACTCGTCGCGTCCCTCGACGTACCTGGCGTCTGCGTACGACGCCCCGGCGGCCAGGGCCGCCTCGACGGCGGCCGATGCGGTGTCGAACACTCTTCGTATCCTCCTCTTCCCCTGTCTCATGCGCCGTCAGGGATAGCGGGGATGGCAGATGGCAGAACGAGAAGACGTTTCAGATCCTGCTCCTTGCCTTCTGCTCTCTGCCTTCTGCCCTCTCTCTTCTCAGACTCCCGCTCTCGTGTCGGCGATCAGCTCGTCCACCACTGCGATGAGTGCCGTCCGATCGCCGGCGCCCGCCGCCTTCGCCTCCCGGTAGGTGCCCAGCTGCCGGTCGGCACTCGTCCCATCGGCGACGATTTGTCTGGCCCGTTCGACTTCGTCGAGGCATCCCAGCTCCCGGGCGTCCTCGGCGACCAGCTCGATCAGCTCGTCGAGCAACTCACGGTACGGGACCAGCTCCCCTCGGCCGAAATCCATCAGGCTGCCCTCTGCCCCATAGCGCTGGGCACGCCACACGTTCTCGGCGACCAGCATGTTTGCGTACGTCCGCCATCGCTGGTTGTGCAAGCGCCGCCGGAACAGCATCGCCAGGATCGACTGGTACAGGGCAGCGATCGTGATCCCGTCCTCGAGGCGGGTGCAGATGTCGGAGATCCGCATCTCCAGGGTCGGGTAGCGGGCCGAGGGGCGCACGTCCCACCACAGCTTGCTGGCATCCTCGATCAGGCCCGGCTTGACCAGCACGTCGACATGGCGCTGGTACTCCGCCCACGAGGTGAAGTGCTCGGGCACGCCGGTCCGAGGGAGCGAGCGGAACACGCTCATCCGATACGACTTGAGCCCGGTCTCCATCCCATGCCAGAACGGCGACGACGTGCTCAACGCCAGGAGGTGCGGTAGGAAGTAGGACACCTGGTTCATCAAGTCGATGCGGACCTCGGGATCCTCGATCCCGACGTGCACGTGCATGCCGCAAATCACGAGGCGCCGGACGACCACCTGGAGGTCCTTGGCCAGCATGAGGTAGCGATCCCGCTCGGTCACCTGCTGGTCGGCCCAATCGGCGAAGGGATGGGTCGAGGCGGCGATCAGAGCGAGCCCGTGGCGATCGACTACCTCGAAGAGGGCCGACCGAAGCCGACGGAGGTCGTCGCGCGCTTCACCCACCGTCTTCGACACCCGCGTGCCAACCTCGACCTGTGCCTTGAGGAACTCGGGGCTCACCTGGGATCCGAGGATCGCCCGGCACTCCTCCATCACCGGCTCCCCCGGGTCGCGCATCAGATCGCGCGTCTCCGGGTCAACGAGGAGGTACTCCTCTTCGATGCCAATCGTGAACGCCGGACGCTCGACGGCCATGTCCCTCCCGTGCGGCGGCAACCCTACCGGGACCCGGCGGGAGGAGCCGAGTAGCGTTCCGGGCATGGCAGACCGCAAAACAACCCAACCAACGCCGCTCGAGCGGGTGGCCGCATGGGCCGCCACCGAGCCCGACCTGACGATGGACGATGCCGGCCGGGTCGTCGCCGCCGGTGAGCCGCCTCTGGCGGTCGACGTCACCGCGGATGACGACCGGCTGACCCTGGCGTACCGCATCGACCACCTGCCCGCCGGCGCCTCCCTCCCCGGACGAGGAAGCCCGGTCCGTGGCGAGGTCGACGAGACCGGGGCGGTGACGCTCGCCACCGGGGTGTACCTCGACGGGTTCACCCGGCAGTCGTTCAGCACAGCTCTGCGCGCTCTGATCGGGGCGGTCGACGCCATCGGCGCCCCGGCGGTCCTCGAGGCTCCCGCCCATGCCACCGCCGAACGCCCGGCGATCCACGAGCCGGAGCCGACCCGGGAGATGCCGGCGGTGTGGGTGCCTACCCATGCCGTCCCGCCCGGAGGCACCCGCGCCTGGGCGGACCCCGACCCTGAGAAGGACCCCATCGCCACCCTCGAAGCCCGGGTGCGCCTCTCGATCGCTGCCCGCCGCGGCGACTGGGCTCAGGTCGTCGGCTCCAATGGATGGAGCGGCTGGGTGGATGCCCGGGCGCTCGAGCCGCTCTCGGCCGAGACGACTGCGCGCCCGACATCCGGCACCGGCATGAACTTCCGGATGCTCCCCACGCTGGGGGCGGCGGTGATCGTCCTGTCGGCGTTCCTCCCCTGGGTGCAGGGAGCGTCCGGTGATTCGGTCAACGCCTTCGACGTCTCCGCCCGGTTCCTCGTGGACTTCAACGGGTCGGGCGCACCCGACCTCGCGTGGGTGGTCATCGGTCTGGCGGTGGCCGCGCTGCTGGTCGTCGCCCTCAAAGGGGCGGCGCCACTGATCGTCCTGATCGGAATCGCCGCCATCGCCGCCGGCGGGTTGTTCGGGTTCCAGCTCTATCGGGGAGTCTCCGACGCCGGAGGGACGTTCTCCGACGTGATGGACCTGATCAAGTTCGCCCCGCTGCTCACCATCGCCGGTGGCGTGCTGGTGATCGTGGGAGCAAGGAAGTAGAAGAGCGTCACCCGTCATCCGTCACCCGTCGTCAGCAAGAGACGCGCCAGGCCGTGTTTCGGTCGCTGCTTGTCTTGCTGGTAGCTGGTAGCTGGCAGCTCGTAGCTGGTAACTGGCAGCTGGCTTCTACGGCCTCGGTTCGTAGCGGTGGATCTCGGCACCGGCGCCTTCGCCCACCGTGAGCAGGGCCTCGCCGTCGAAGGCGACCGACTCGCCTTGGGCTTCCTCGAGGGTTGCCACCGAGCACGACCGATGGGTCATGGCCTCGCCGATCGTCTCGCCGGCATCGCGGAAGAACAGCCGGACGTCTCCGTAGGTGCGCAACGCCACCACCGACCCGTCCGCGGACACGTCGCCTCCGGTGACGACCGCGTTGGGCAGTGGGAGCGGGACCGCCCCCACCGACACCGCCTCCACCGTCCCCGAGCCCCACGCCGTCGCCGGCACCTCGTAGACCACACCCGACCCGGGCACCTTGGTCACGATGAACGCGTCGCCGGTGGCGCGGTCGACCACGAGGGTCTCGGCATCGTCCGGTCCGCCGGGGTACGTGACGTCCAGGGACTCGGGTTCGGTGACCGGTCCGTCTGCGGCCGACGGCACGGGAAATCGGTAGAGCGTGACGTGGCGCCGTCGCTCGAAGTTGTCCCCGATGTCGGCGATGTACAAGTAGGCCGTCCCGTCGGGTCCCGGTCCCACGGCGATCGCCTCCCAATCGACGTTGCGCGCCTCGACCTCGACTACCCCGAGCGCGGCTCCGGTGCGGTCCATGGCGAACAGACGCGGCTCGGAGCCTGAGTCGTTGTGAGCCCACAACGTGCCCGAGGCATCGATGACGACGCCGCTGGCCTCGGACAGGTCGTCGTATCCGAGGACACCGGCCACCTCGCCCGGGCCGTACCGGTCACAGACGCCGGGGCGGGGCTCGGTGGTCCCTCCCGCCGCGGTCGTCGATGGGATGGCGTCGCTGCCGCCGCCACAGGCGGCGGCGAACACCAGCACACCGGCCAGCGCGCGACGCATCTCGCCATTCTGGCGGGGCGCCGGTAGGTTTCCCGCCCGATGACCGAGTGGGACCCGGGCCAGTACCTCCGCTACGAGGATCAACGCCTCCGTCCCGCCATCGACCTCATCACCCGCGTCGACGCCTCTCCCTCAGAGATCTGGGACCTGGGATGTGGGACGGGAGCGATCACCGCGCTGTTGGCCGAGCGATGGCCCGAGGCGACGGTGCACGGCCTCGACTCGTCGGCGGACATGCTCGACCGGGCACGGACGATCGCCGGAATCGACTGGGTGCTCGGCAGCATCGCCACCTGGCAGCCGGCGGAGCCGGCCGGGTTGATCTTCTCCAACGCCGCCCTCCAGTGGCTCGGCGATCACGTCCGGCTGTTCCCGCGTCTGGTCGGCCGGCTGGTCCCCGGTGGCACCCTCGCCGTGCAGATGCCCCGCAACTACGGAGACCCCTCCCACACCCTCCTGGCGGAAACGGCGCCGCTGGGCTGGACTCGTCGGCCACCTCGTGCAACGGGCACCGGTCGCCAAACCGGCCTTCTACCACGACCTCCTCCGGCCGCTCCTCAGGAGCCTCGACGTGTGGGAGACCATCTACCTCCACACCCTCACCGGCCCGGACCCGGTGGCCCAGTGGACCCGGGGAACGGCGGCGCGGCCGTTCCTCGAGGCACTTGGCGCCGCCGGAAGGGAGTTCATGGCGGACTACGCCGCACGCCTGCGGGTCGCCTATTCGGCGCGTCACGACGGCACGACGCTGTTCCCGATGAGGCGCGTGTTCATCGTGGGGCGAAAGTAGACGTTCGCCATGCGCAATGCGCGATGCGCAACACGCAAGACGCAATGCGCAATGCGCAACACACAACGCGCTGAGAAGGAGGCGGACCGCGGACAGCGGAGAGCCGGCAGCGCAGGGCGCATAGCGCATAGCGATCCCCCAATTGCCTCGTACCATCGCTTCGTGCGCCGCCTTATCCTTTCGCTGATCCTGCTGGCGTCGTCGTGCTCATTCGGGAGCGGCGTCGACCCGGACGCCGAGACGACGAGCACCGCCGCGGCGACCGGGACCGCCGCGACCACCACCACCGTGCCGGTCCCCGAGGCGACCCGCCGCGCCGCCCTCGACGCCGCCTCGGCTTTCCTCGACGCCATCAGCGGGGGCGACTGGACGGCGGCGGCCGGCATGGTGGCCGACCCCCCCGCCGGACTCGAAGACACACTCGCCGCCTGGTCCGACGACCTCGCCCTCACCGAAATCCACTATTCGATCGACACCGATCAGGTGACCGCCGATCGGGCGACCGCCGGGGTGTCGGCGACGCTCACGCCCTTCGGGTTTCAGGCGTGGCGATTCGACACGACACTCGACCTGATCGCCGGCGACCCATGGCGTGTCGTGTGGAGCCCAGCATTCCTCTACCCAACTCTCGAGGATGGGGACCGGCTCGTCGTGCAACGCCAATGGCCCGAACGCGGGGCGATCCTGGCCCGCGACGGAACGCCCTTGGCAGCCACCGCGCCGACCTGGACCGTCGGTGTGGTCCCCGGGCAGATCACCGACCTCGATGCGCTGGTCGCCGTGCTGGAGCAGACCGCCGGCATCCCCGGCGACATCGTGCGACGGGAGATCACCAAGCCCGGCGTGCAACCCGACTGGTTCGTCCCCGTCGGATCGATCCCCGCCGCCGACGCCGAGGCCGCCGACACGCTGCGGGCGACGGAAGCGGTCCTTCTCCGAGAGAGCACCGGACGGGTGCGCCTCTCGCTCGGCTTCGCCGCCCACGTGGTTGGGACGGTGGGTCCGGTCACCGCCGAGCGCCTGCTCGCCCTGGGAGCGCCGTACGGCCCCGCCGACCTCGTCGGGCTAACGGGAGTGGAGGAGGCGTACGAGCGGGAGCTCGCCGGGACCCCGCAGGCCCGCATCGTGCGGATCAATCGGTACGGACGCGAGATCGAAACCCTGGTCGAGGCGAACGGGACGCCTCCTCAGGACGTCACCACCACCATCGACGTCACGGTGCAAATGGCGGCCGAGCGGGCACTGGAGGGGGTCACCAAACCATCGGCAGTGGTCATCGTCGACACGGCGACCTCCGAGGTGCTCGCCTCCGTGTCCCGGCCGATCGACGGGTTCGACCGCGCCTTTCTCGGAACGTATCCGCCTGGGTCGACCTTCAAGATCGTGACCGCCGCCGCCCTCCTCGAGAACGGCATGGCTACCGACGACGACGTCGCCTGCCCGGGAGAGGTCACCGTCGGTGGGGTGCATTTCCGCAACGCCGGTGGACGCGACCTCGGGACCATCGCCCTGGCGACGGCCTTCGCGGAATCGTGCAACACGACATTCACCGCTCTCGCCGCGCAGCGACTCTCGGGGACGATTCTCGGCGCCGTCGCCCGGTCGTTCGGATTCGAGGTCGGACCCGACGCCGGCCTTCCGGCGGCGACCCCGCGGTACCCCGACCCGGTGGACACCGCCGACCTAGCGGCCTCGGCAATGGGACAGGGCCGCGTCCTCGTGACTCCGCTGCACCAGGCGGCGATCGCCGCCGCGGTGGCGTCCAACGGCTGGATCCCGCCGACGGTGATCTTCGGGCGTACCGATCGAGTGCG
>JAZDHM010000250.1:0-2532 GCA_043805935.1 Actinomycetota bacterium | reverse complement strand
GCCGGGGACACGCTGCTTGGCGGCATGGTGGCTGCGATGGTGGCAAACCAGCCGTTTGGTCAAGCTCTCGCTGCGGGTGTCGCGGCGGGTACGGCGGCGGTCGAGGAGCTCCAGCCGGGCCGGTTCCTTCGTGAGAGGATGGCCGATGCGCTTGCACACATCGAGATCTCGATCGAGACCCGAGTCGATGGTCCTCAATCGCGGCTGGATGGCGGCGCCTGAGCTGTTCGCCCCGGCTCTGGAGGAGTCCTGGGACTCACTGGACTGACGAGTCAACCGACGCGCATCCCGGCGGTCCGGAGTCGGAGGTATCGCGGCGAGCGCTACGGACGATCAAAGGCGTCACACCCGGCGGCGTACGTTCGGCCGATGCCCCGGATCAGCGCCTTCTATCCCGGTCTTGATGTACTTCGGCGATCATGACCCGCCTCATGTCCACGTTCACTATTCCGGTTACCGGGCGAAGGTAATGCTCGACGGCACCACACTCGAGGGTGCCCTCCCACGCCGTGCCGCTCGCCTCGTCCGGGAATGGACGAGCCTGCATCGAAGTGAACTCGGGGAGTGTTGGGGCCGTGTCCTCCGCCGCGAGGCCCCCCGGTACGATTGATCCGCTGCCATGAGAGGAGTGCCGATGGTCGAAGTGACCGGTGTCGAGATCGTCATCGCAAGAACTGTTCGGTTGTGGTTTTCCGATGGTTCTGAACGCGTCGTCGATCTCGCACCCCTCCTGTGGGGACCGGTGTTCGAGGAGATAGCCGCCGACGATGCCCTCTTCGCACAGGTCCGAGTCGACCCGGAGATCGGCTCGATCGGCTGGCCGAACGGCGCCGACCTCGACCCCGATGTGCTCCATGGCGACCATGAACCGGCGCGGCCGCGTCAGCCCACCGTCTGAGGCGCTGCTCCTACCGGGGTTCGGACAACGGCGTGACCGACAAGGCTCGAGCCTTTCGGTCCGGCGCCACCTCCGCATCACCAACCCCGCAACACCCCGATCAGCGCCTCGACGTCGTCGGCCTCGGTGTGGAGGTGGGCGGACACCCGCAGGAACACGTCGGGCGACCCACGCCGCGATGACGCCCCGATCGTGACTCCGGCGTCGAGCAGCCTGAGGATCAGATTCCGAGCGGCATCACTCGGTGGACCCGACACCCACCGCTCGGGCACCACGAACGCCGCCATCGAGCCGACCGTCGACTCCGGTCCGGTCGGCGTCAGGCCGAGAGCGTCGATCACCCTGCGTCGCATCTCGAGTGCCACCGCCCGGTTGCGCGCCCGGATCGCCGGCCACCCGCCCTCCATCATCCCGCCGACGGCCTCGATCGCCGCAGGCACCGACAGGTAGGCCGAGGGATCGGCGGTCCCGGTCCAGTCGAAGGTCGCCCGGAACCGATCGACCCCCTCCTCGCCGGCCCCGTGGCTGATCACCAACGGACGCACCCGATCGCGCCATCCGGGCGACACCCACAGGAACGCGGCTCCCTTGGGACTGCACACCCACTTGTGCCAGTTACCCGTGTAGGTGGCGGCCCCCACCGCCCGGACGTCGAGGTCGACCATCCCCGGGGCGTGGGCACCGTCGACGACAGCATCCACGCCGCGTTCCGCCAACGCGGCGACGATCTCGGCGACCGGCAAAACCAGGGCCGTGGCGCTGGTGACGTGATCGATCACCGCCAGCCGGGTCGCCGGAGTGACCGCCCCGAGCACCGCATCGATCACCTGCTGCGGGTCGTCGACCACCGAGGGGATGCGGGCGATCGACACCGATCCGCCCCGGCGCCGGGCGACGTACTCGGCGGCGAGGATGCAGGCTTCGTACTCGTGGTCGGTGACCAGGATCTCGTCACCGGGTGACAGCGGCGCGGCCCGCAGCACGGTGTTGACCCCGGTGGTGGCATTGGTGACGAAGGCGAAACCCTCGGGGTCGGCTCCGACGAACCGGGCGCACCGCTGCACCGCTTCGCCCAGCAGCCCGGGGTGCTCGGTCACGAAGAACCGCACCGGGTCCGACTCCATCCGATCCCGGAGATCTTGCTGGTGCTGCAGCACCTGACGCGGCACGGCCCCGAATGAGCCGTGGTTGAGGAACACGGTGGCGGGGTCGAGAGGCCACCGGTCCCGGTTCAGCGCCGCCACGGGCTCTGGTTCCAGGATTGCCGCGACCGCTGGCGCCCAACGCCCACCCCGATCGCCGTCGCCACGAGGGCGAATCCCAGAAGCCACAGCAGCATCACGCCGACGCCTGGCGGCCGCGGCGGGGTCGTGTCCGCCGCCACCACGATCGCGGTACAGGCGTCCTGGCCGGGGTCGGGTGCCTCGAACCCCTCGGGGCACGGGGTCTGGGCGAGTGCGCCGTTGCCGGCCACGAAGAAGTCGGGGTCGGCCGAGATGCACCCGGTGGCCCCGGCCGCCGGCTGGTACGAGCCGGGGCTGCAGGCGATCTGGATGCGCGCCCCGGGGCGTACGGTGAAATGCCCGGGGGTGGCCGCCCGGCATGTCGCCGCGCCGGCGCCCGGCTGGTAGGTG
>JAZDHM010000249.1:0-4102 GCA_043805935.1 Actinomycetota bacterium | reverse complement strand
GGGCGCTGCGCGAGGGCGTCTCGACCGAGGGGGCGATCCTGCTCACGTCGGGCCGGATCAGCAGCGAGATGCTCGCCAAGGCAGCCCGGATGCGGGCGCCGGTGGCGATCTCGCGTACCTCTCCTACCGGCCTCTCGGTAGAACTGGCCACGGCCTGGAACATCACCCTGATCGGCTACGCGCGGGGCACCGGATTCCGGGTCTACTCGGCTCCGGAGCGGATCGATTTCGGCGCCCCCTTGGGGGCCCAGGGGCTTTGGCCGCGGCTGCGGAGCGACCGGTAGTATCGGGCTCCGAGATGAGCGCCAAGGCATCGGCACCGGCACCAGACGACGCGGCTTCCCGGGAGCGCCCCAACCTTCGCAAGTACGCCTATCGGGGCGACCCACTGGCCGGGCCGCCGCCCGAAGAGCTGGCGGAGATCATCGGCCGTCACCGTGGCGAACCGGATGCGCTGATCACCGTCCTCGAGGAGATCCAGCGCCGCTTCGGGTACCTCGGTGAGCGCCAGCTGCAGTACGTGGCCCGCGACCTCGGGTTCCCACTGGCCCGGATCTACGGGGTGGTCACGTTCTACAACTGGTTCCTCCTCGACCCGCCCGGCAAGTACCAGGTCAAGGTGTGCCGCGGGACCGCCTGCCACGTCAACGGGTCCGCCCGGATCCTCGAGCGCTTCAAGGAGGCATTGGGGATCGCGGTCGACGAGACCACTCCCGACGGCCGCTTCACCCTGCAGACGGTGGCTTGCGTCGGCGCCTGCAGCCTGGCGGCGGTGGTGGTGGTGGGAGCCGACACCCACGGCAGGATGAGCCCCGAGGAGGCTCTCGCCATCGTGGAGGCACTCCCCAACGGCGACGGGGGAGCGGCATGAGCACCGCGACACTGCGCATCGGCATGTCGACCTGCGGGCTCGCCGCGGGCGCCGGGGCCACCCACGCGGCTCTCAAACACGGAATCCTCGAGCGGAAGCTCCCACTGCGGCTGCAGCGCACCGGTTGCCTGGGCGCTTGTCATCGCGAACCGCTGCTCGAGGTCGCCGACGACGACGGCTCCATCCTGTACGGCCCGATCGTCGAGGACCGGGTGGGGCCGCTCCTCGACCACCTCAGCGGCGCCGGCGATCCGCCGTCCGCCGGCTGGGTGGTCAGCCGTCGGGCCGATCGCGGCGATTACCCGTTCCTCGGGCGCCAGGTAAAGGTGACCACGCAGTTGTGCGGGGTGATCGACCCACACTCGCTCGACGCCTACCTGGCCCACGGCGGCTACGAGGCTCTCAAACAGGCCCTGGCGACTCCGCCGGAGCAGGTGATCGCGGCGCTCAAGTCCTCGCGACTCCGGGGCCGGGGTGGCGCCGGCTTCCCCACCGGGCTCAAGTGGGAGATCAGCAGAGCGGGGGAGGGGCAGCCCAAGTTCGTCATCTGCAACGCCGACGAGGGCGATCCGGGGGCGTTCATGGACCGCACCCTCATCGAGGGCGATCCGCACCGGGTTCTTGAGGGGATGCTCATCGCAGCCTGGGCCATCGGAGCCACCAAGGGCTACATCTACATCCGCGCCGAATACCCCCTGGCCGTGGCCGCCCTCCGCGAGGCCGTCGTTCAGGCCCGCGAACTCGGTGTGACCGGCACCGACATCTTGGGCAGCGGGATGGAATTCGACTTCGTCATCAGGGAGGGCGCCGGAGCCTTCGTGTGCGGCGAGGAGACCGCCCTCATGCGGTCGATCGAGGGCTACCGGGGGATGCCGACCATGCGGCCCCCGTATCCCTCGCAGCACGGACTGTGGGGGCACTCGACCAACATCAACAACGTCGAGACCTATGCCAGCGTCCCCAGCATCCTCCTCGAGGGCCCCGACTGGTTCGCTCACATGGGCACGGAGCACAGCGGGGGCACCAAGGCCTTTGCCCTCGCCGGGGCGGTCGAGAGATCGGGCCTGGTCGAGGTCCCCATTGGGATGACGCTGCGGGAGATGGTGCACGAGATCGGCGGCGGCTGCCGGGGCGGCCGCCGGTTCAAGGCGGTGCAGCTGGGCGGGCCGTCGGGAGGCTGCATCCCGGCCGCTCTGCTCGACACCAGGATCGACTACGAGGATCTCAGGGCCACCGGGGCGATCATGGGCTCCGGTGGGATGATCGTCGCCGACGAGACCACTTGCATGGTCGACCTGGCGCGGTACTTCCTGGCGTTCACTCAGGACGAATCCTGCGGCAAGTGCATCCCGTGCCGGGTGGGCACCCGCAAGATGCTCGGCCTCCTGACCAGGGCGACCGAGGGGAAGGCTACGGCTGCCGACATCCAGCGCCTCGAAGCGCTGTGCGCGACGGTCGCGGCCACGTCGCTCTGCGGGTTGGGGCAGACGGCCCCCAACCCGGTGCGGACCACCATGCGGTATTTCCCCGAGGAATACGCGGCCCACGTAGAGGAGGGGCGATGCCCGTCCGGAGTCTGTCCGATGGGCGGAGAGGGGGGCGCGGCGTGAGCACCATCACCATCGACGGCAGGGCCGTCGAGTTCGCGCCCGGGGCGACGGTCATGGAGGTCGCCCTCGCCAACGGGATCGACATCCCCCGGCTCTGCTACCACCCCGAGCTCCGCCCCTCCGGAGGCTGCCGGCTGTGCCTGGTGGAGATCGAAGGGACGCCCAAGCCGGTCCCCGCCTGCGGCCTCGAGTGCCGGGATGGCATGACTGTGGCGACGGTGACCGACCGGTTGTCCACCATGCGGCGGGAGATCCTCGACCTGTTCGTCTCCGAGCACCCCCTGGCCTGCTCGACCTGTGAGGCCGACGGCGCCTGCGATCTGCAGCGCTATGCCGCCGCGGTCGGGCTCACCGAATCGAGTTTCCCGACAGAGGTGACCCGCACCCTGTACCAGGACGACAATCCCTTCTTCGTCCGGGACCACCAGTACTGCATCCTGTGCGGGAAGTGCGTGAGGGTGTGCGACGAGGTGGTGGGGGTCAACGCCATCGACTACGCCGGCCGCGGCTTCGAGAGCCACATCGCCACCCCCTTCGACTGCCTGATGGTCGACTCGACGTGCGTCTTCTGCGGCAGTTGCGTGCAGGTGTGTCCCACCGCCGCGCTGCTGCCGACGAGTCGGTTGGGCCGGGGCCGTGACCCCGAGTTCACCCGCACGCGGACGGTGTGCGGCTACTGCGGGGTGGGGTGCGGCATCGAGTACGCCCTCAGCGACGGGGAGATCGTCTACGCCGCCGGCTATGCCGATGCCCCGGTCAACGGGGAGTTCCTCTGCGCCAAGGGCCGCTCGGGCTGGGACTTCGTGTCGAGCCCCGACCGTCTCACCCGGCCGCTGGTGCGCCGCGATCTGGCGTACGAGATCGGCCTGGCCGACGAGCCCTGGGAGATGCCCGACGCCAGCCCTCTGGCGAGCAGGAAGGCCGACACCGACGGGTTCATCCCCGTCTCCTGGGAGGTGGCGCTCGACCTGGTCGCCGACCGGCTCGCCGGTGTCGTGGCCGAGCACGGTCCGGATGCGGTGGCCGGCCTGGCCTCGGCTCGCTGCACCAACGAGGAGAACTACCTGTTCCAGAAGTTCATGCGGGCCGCCATCGGCACCAACAACGTCGACCACTGCGCCCGGCTGTGCCACGCGAGCACGGTCACCGGCCTCGGCACCGCCTTCGGGAGCGGTGCGATGACCAACTCCATCCGTGAGATCCGGGATGCCGACTGCATCCTCATCACCGGATCGAACACGGCTGAATCCCACCCTGTGATCGGCTACGAGGTCGTGCGGGCCGTCAAGTCGGGGGCGTCCCTGGTGATCATCGACCCGCGCCGCATCCCCCTGGTCGATCACGCCACCCTGTGGCTTCAGGCCCGCCCCGGCACCGACATGCACGTATTCCTGGCGATGATGCACATCATCCTGCGTGAGGGGTGGGCCGACGAAGAGTTCATCCGGGAGCGCACCGAGGGCTTCGAAGGCCTGGCCGCTGCGGTCCGGGACCACCCTCCCGAGGTGGCCGCGCTGGCATCCGGGGTGGCCGTCGACCTGATCGAGCAGGCCGCCAGGCTCTACGCCCAGGGTGAGAGGGCCACGGGAACCGGCAACGGAGACCCGAAGGAGTGGGGCCG
>JAZDHM010000248.1:0-6950 GCA_043805935.1 Actinomycetota bacterium | reverse complement strand
CTGACCTCTCGTAGTGGGTCAGCAGAGCCCTGTGTCGTGCGCCACGCGCGGTGATTCACACACAGCGCGCCGCCGTGATCGGACTCGAGACGAGTAGAGGCTTAGGACGGGGCTGGGCGCTTTTTCGCCGCATGTCTTTACCGGTCGCTCGTGCGGTGAGCAGTCGGCCATTCGCATCACGACGCCAGCATCTCATCCGCACAACGCCAGGACCACCGGATACGGATTCACGATTGGATTACCCAGCCCACCCGGGTACCACCCGAGGTGCAGGTGTGACACCGAGGCGTTGCCCGTGTGCCCGACGTATCCAACCCGCTGGCCGGCTTCCACCCGTATCCCGTCGACCAGCCCCGACACATACGAGCTCAGGTGGGCGTAATACCAGGTGTCGCCGTCGTCCCCCTTGATGTAGAGGCCGAGGCCGCCGGCGGCATCCCAGTTTGGGCTCCAGATTTGACCGGCTTCGATGGCGATCAGGGGCGTTCCTTCGCTGGCGAGCAGGTCGGTGCCGTGATGGACTCGCCCGCCCGGCCGGGGGGCCCCCCAGGTGTCGGTGAAGGTGGTCGCTCCGTCGACCGGGCACACCATCGTGCCGGGAGGCGCCGCGGGCAGCGTGGTGGTGGTCGTTCCTTCGGTCGTGGGTGTGGTGGAGCCCTCCGTCGAGGTGGTGATCCCGGGTGTGGTCGTGGTGGTTCCCGGGGCCGTCGTAGTCGTGACCGTCGGCGAGGTCGTCGTCGTGGGACGAGGGGCGACCGTGGAGGTGCTCGTCGTCGACGTGGCGAGGAACGCCTGGCGCTCCTGCTCCAGGCGGACTCGCTCCGCCTCCTGGGCCTCCCATTGTGCCTTCACCGATTGATACTCGGCGTTGGCCGCGTCGAGCTCAGCGTAGATGTCGGTCACCAACGCCTCCATCTCCGCACGCAGGTCCTCCTGCTCGGCAACCGCCTGGTCGACGAGAACCTTCTGCCGCTCGTAGTCACGGCGGGAGACTTCGAGGCGGTTGACCAACTCGCGGTCGGTCAGCGACACCGCCTCGAGGTACACGAGACGGGCGGGGAGCCTGGCGACGTCATCGGTGGCGGTGATCGAAGGGGTGGCGGCTCCTGCGGTCATGTACATCTCGGCCGCCCGGTCTCGGGCCGCGGCACGGGCCACCGTCAACTCGCGCTCCCGTGCGGAGAGGTCCACGACCAGACCGGCGAGGCGGTCCGTCAGGAGCGCCTCGTCGGCGACCGCCTGGTCGTAGCGGGCGACCTCGTCCTGAAGGCGGTCGTTGACCTCCTTCAGCTTCTCCCTTGCCACGTCGACGTCGGCCGACGACACGTCGGCCGCTGCCGGGAACGCGATGAGCAGTGATGTCCCCGCCACCGTGGCGAACGCGATGACTGCGGCGGCAAGCCTCCTCACGGCATGGCCTCGACCGGAGCGTCCCATCCGCCGCCGGCAAACCGGACCCTCTCGTCGGCAACCAGTTTGCGGAGATGCGCCTCAACGGAGAAGGCCGCCGCTGGATGGAGCACTGGATCGACGTCTCGATACACGATCGCGACGACGGCGCCGACGGTGCCGGCGCCACTTCGCACGGCGCCGAGGATCTGTGCCTCTCGTTCAAGGCGGTGCGTGACGTACTCGGCGATGACGGCGTCGGGATCGTGCATCACCGCGCCATGCCCGGGATAGAGCAACCGGAGCCCCGTCCCGTGAAGCTTGCGCAGTGAAGCCAGGTAGTCACTCATGTCCTCCACGATCACCGTCGAACCACCCATGATGTGGTCTCCCGTGAACAATGCGTCCTCCGCCCGGTAGCAGATGGAGTCGGGTGTGTGGCCGGGCGTCGCCACGACGACGATGTCGACCGGACCGCACGCCACGACGTATCCATCGGAAACCACGCGGTCGGGACTGAAGCCCGCACTCGACATCGGGCCGCAGGAGGGGACACCGAGGTGCTTCGCCAGTTGATTCGCCGCGGGCGCGTGGTCGGGATGGCCGTGGGTGACGAGAACGGCCACGGGGCGGTCGGAGCCGAGGCCTGCGAGGGTCGCCTCGCGATGCGCCGGGATGTCCGGGCCCGGGTCGATCACGACGGCACGACCATCGGAGGAGAGGATCCAGGTGTTGGTGCCCGGACCGGTGAGCGGCCCTGGATTCGGCGCCAGGATGAGATCGACCTTCACGATGGCGCCTTGTCGAAACCGGCGTCGCCCGGAAGCAGCACCCGCCACGACCCATCCTCCTCGACCACCAGCCGGGGCTCCACGCGTTTCGGCGTCACCGATCGGGCATGCTCAACGACCTCCCCGGCCGTGCCGAACCCGGCGAGCAGCTCCAGGTGGCGGCGCGTCGGGAACTCGACGTACCAGTCGCCGGCCTCGGCATGCCGGAGTGCCCGTTCAGGGGCCACCCAGGTCGCGTCGAACACCTCTATTCCGTCGGAGGCCGCCGTGGTGGCATCAGGCACGATCGTCACGAAGAAACGCGTGTCGTAGCGCCGCGGCGACCCGACCGGGGTCACCCAGTTGCTGAGGTACTCGAGGCGGCCGGCGAGGAAGACCGCCCCGTCTTCGGCCACCGCCTCGAACACTCCCATCCCGCGTGCCCCGCCCACGCGAACCGGGCGATCGGTGAGAACCACTCCGGCCTCCTCGGCCAGCTCACGGAGCGCCGCAGCTCGCCAGGGCCGCTCCTCGGGGTCGCCGTCCCATCGAACGACACGGGCGGCGAGAGGAGACCCGTCGGACGGATCAATCCCGCCGCCGGGGAACACGTGGGCGCCGCCGAGGAAATCGGCCCCGCTACCCCGCCGAACCATGAGCACCTCGGGTGCGCCGACCCCGTTGCGGAGGGCGATGACCGTGGCAGCAGGACGCACGGCGACGCCGGAGGGATCCACAATCCGAATATAGGTCAACGCACCGGCTCTGCCGAGAGACCCGTTGCGTCTCCGTCCCCAGTCACCCGTCGCCCGTCACCAGCAAGCCCAAGACCTGCGGGTGGCGGGCAGGACTCAGACGGTCGCCGCTCTCCGCACCGCCGCCTGGCGACGCTCGGTCTCGGTGAGCCCTCCCCAGATCCCGTACGGCTCGCGGATCTCCAGGGCGAACTCGAGGCACTCGACCTTGACGGGGCAGACCAGGCAGATCGCCTTGGCCTTGTGCTCGCGCCTCTCCCGCTCCTCTTTTCGCTCGACGTTGCTGGGTGGAAAGAACAGGTGTGAGTGGTTGCCCCGGCAGAGGCCCCTCACCTGCCACGAGCGATCGGCGGACGACATGTCGAACACGATCGAACTCCTCCCGAGGTCACCAGCGCGGCCGGGACGCTACCAGCCGATCGCGCCACCCGCCAGGAAGAACCTGGAAGGGCATCAGGCGTCGGGCTTGTCGACCTGGAGGGTGGTGAGGTCGACCCCGGTGACGACCACGGTGTCCCCAGCGACGATCCCCGACATCCTCGCCGAACGGGCACGCCACGTGGCGCCATCCACAGTGACCAGCCCATCGGGGGCGATGGCGCCAACGGCGGTTCCGGTGCGGCCGACGAGATGCTCGCGGCCGATCGTCTGCGTGGAGAAGCGCGCCCGAACCATCGTGGTCATGGCGAACGCGAAGAACAGGGCGTTGCCAGCCACCACGAACAACACGATCCACCACACCGGAACCATTTGTGGAGACGCATCGACGAATCGCAGGCCCCCGAATCCAATCAGCAGGGTGCCGACGATGCTCATCCACCCGAGACCGTTCCGCTGAAACTCGACGACGTACAGGCCCAGCCCGGCGAGCACACCGGCGACCGCGGGCCACCAAATCGGGAGGACCGCCATGCCGTACCCGGCGATCACCAGACAGATCAGGGCCACCACGGCAGCCACCCCGGGACCTGCTGAGTAGAACTCGAACACGGCGAGGGCGAAACCGATCACGAGGAAGAAGAACGCGGTCTCCGGCCGAACGCCGAGGCGAAGGGTGCGATCGATCAACCCCGGCTCGATGAATCGGACGTTGCCCGACGGGGAGACCGTGTCCACCCCGGCGACCAATTCGTGGGTGGCGGTCGAGAGCGTCACGGTCCCGTCCCCGATGGGGATAGTCATGCCATCGAGGGCGACCACGAATTGGCCGATCGAGGGTTGGACGATGTCGATGAGCCCGACGACCGGGCCGGTCACCTCGATCCTCCCCCCGATCACCGATTCGGGGATGTCGGGATCGATCCCCCGGATGCGTTCGGCGTCGTCACCGCCGCCGGCCACGAGTGGAGACGCCCACCCGATCTCGGTGCCGGGAGCCGCCCCACCCAGCTCGGCGATGGAGGGGAGCAGTGCCGCTAGGCCATGGGCGACGGCAGGCGCCGGACCAACCCACACCGCCACCGGGACCGGGGGATCCGCCAGGAGAGCGAGCAATTCGGTGGCGTTCTCGTCGAGCACGGCGGACACGTCCACCTGAAGGATGACGAGGGACGCGTCCGAGTCCCGGATGGCGTCCATGACGAACTCGAGGAGTCGGCCGTCCATAGGGCCGTTCACGACGACGACGTCCACACGACCCTCGTCGGCGTCGGCCGCAGCCGCGGACCACAGCGCGAATACGAGAAGCAACAACGAGATGATCCGAGGGCGCACGATGCGCGATGTTAGGAGGAGGTCACCCGCTGCCCGCCACGAGACGCCAGACGCCAGGCCAGCAGGAGTGTCCCCGTTTCGAGCTACCAATGACCAGTTACCAGTTGCCAGTCACGAGTTACCAGCAAGACGCGGTGACTGTCTGTCTCATTGCGCATTGCGAGCTACGAACTACGAAGTGCCGCCCTCCCGAGTCCCCCACCCCAACTAACCTCGCCTGCACATGGCCGACATCCTCGTCGTTGCCGACACTGCCTGGGTGGTCAACGACGTTCGCGCCGCCCTCAGCGATGGGCGGACCACCATTCGTGAGATCGCCGATCCCCGAGCTGTGGTCGAAGCGGTCAAGGAGCAGACGCCGGCCGTGGTCGTCGTCGACCTCCAGATCGGGTCCATGGGTGGCATGGCGGTGACCCGGGCGGTGCGCGATGCCTTCCCCTTGGGGACCGCGAGCGCCCCTCCCGTCATCCTGATGCTCGATCGCGACGCCGACGCCTTCCTCGCCGGGCGTTCCGGGGCGGCGGCCTGGGTGCGCAAGCCCTTCTCGTCGGGAGAGCTTCGGGCGGCGGTCGAGCGGCTCGTTCCGGCACCGTGAAGGCCTTGGACCCTTCGAGTACCCGATCCACCGGGGTGATGTCATGACCGGCCTCGAGGTGTTCTACGTGGTGGTCCTCGGTGTGTGCGTGACCGCCTCGGGGTTCTTCAACGGATCGGAGACGGCCCTCGTTTCGGTCCCCCGGGAGGGGGTCGAGCAGCTCACCGACACCGATCACCGCGCCCGGCGCCTCAAGGCACTCCTCGACGCACCCGAGGCGATGCTGAGCACCATCCTCGTTGCCAACACCTTCGTCAACATCCTTGCCGCCTCGGTGGCGACCGTGCTCTTCGTCGACCTGATCGGGTCCGACTGGGGGCCGTGGGTGGCCACGGTGGCGGTGACCGCGCTGATCCTGGTTGCCGGCGAGATCACCCCGAAGAGCCTCGCCACCCGGTTCCCGGTCCGTTTCTCCCTCGCCGTGGCACCCTTCATCTGGCGCCTGGAACGCATCCTCCGCCCGATTGCCGGCGTATTCGTCTCGATCGCCCGCGGCCTGTTTCGCCTCTTCCGCGTCGGGGCGGGGCGGGATCGGCGGGCGGTCACCGGAGAGGACATCCGAGCCATGGCCAACCTCGGCGAGCGCACCGGAGACATCGATGCCGCCGAACGGGAGATCATCCACGCGCTGTTCGAGCTGGGAGAGCTCAGCGTGCGCGACGTGATGACTCCGCGGATCGACATCCACTCTCTCGAGTCACCCCTGACCATCGATGACGTCCGCCGTGCCGTTCAGGAGACCGCCCACAGCAGGTACCCGGTGATCAAGGAGGACATGGATCATCTGATCGGGATCCTGTACGTGAAAGACATGCTCGCCGTGAGCGGCGAGCCATCCACGAGCGACATCCATCGCATGCTCCACGAGCCCGTGTACGTCCCGGAGTCCAAGCCCGTCCTCAAGTTGCTCCTCGAGATGCGGGCCGACCGGATCGCGTTTGCGGTCGTCACCGACGAGCACGGCGGGAACGAGGGAATCGTCACGATCACCGATCTGTTGTCGGAACTGGTCGGGGAACTCCGCGACGAATACGACGACGACGAGCTGCCCGCCGTGGCCGTCGGCGACGGGCAATGGATGGTGAGCGGCCGCATCTCGGTGGAGGAGCTGTCCGAGATCATCGGGTCGAGCCTGCCCGAGGGCGAGTACACGACCGTCGGCGGCCTCGTCCTCGACCGTGCCGGACGGATACCTGCGGTCGGCGAGGTGGTGACGATCGGGGCAGTTCGCCTCGAGGTCGCCCGCATGGCGGGAAAACGAGTCGATCGCGTGAGCGTCAGTCTCGGTTAGAGGACATTCGACATTCGACATTCGACATTCGACGGAGGACCGCGCGCCGGGCGAGTGCGCGGGTCTGACCGGAAACTGGAAACGGGTAACTGGGAACGGGAACCTCAAACACCCAGGCCCCCGGCGGTGCCGGGGGCCTTTGGTCGGGACGGCCGGATTTGAACCGGCGGCCTCATCGTCCCGAACGATGCGCGCTGCCAAACTGCGCCACGTCCCGATTCGGGAACCAGATTGTAGTGGTCGCCCAGCCGGCGGTCTCTCTCAGACGGAAGGCCCAGGCGCTTGTCGCTCGGCGGTCAGGCAAGCAACTCGGCGATTTGCACCGCGTTGAGCGCCGCCCCCTTGCGGAGGTTGTCGCCCACAGCCCAGAGTGAGATCCCTCCCGGACGGCCCACGGTTGCCCTGATCCGACCAGCGAGGACGTCATCCCTCCCGGC
>JAZDHM010000247.1:0-4082 GCA_043805935.1 Actinomycetota bacterium | reverse complement strand
CGCCGTTCCCGAGCGAACGACTGTCCCGACAATCTCCGCCAAGCCTCGAAGTGCCCCTCGAAGGGCCAAGGCGCTGGGATACGCCGTCCTATTCGCGGCGGCGTGCATGCTGTGGTACTTCGCGCTCGCGACGCTCATCGTGTCCCGAGGCACGGCGCTCTTCTCCGGCTGGGAGGTCTCCACGGTCGCCACCGGGTCGATGCAACCGGCACTGAACATCGGGGACCTGGTTGCCTATGAGCCGGCCGACGTTGCCGACCTGCAGCCCGGTCGAATCATCGTGTTCGACAACCCCGCCTCTCCCGGCGCCACGCTGGTCCATCGGCTCGTCGCCGTCAACAGCGACGGGACGCTCACCACGAAAGGCGACGCCAACGGTCAGAGTGACTCGACCCCGGTTCCGGTCGACTCGTTGAAAGGCGTCGTCACGATGGTGTCACCCTTCGGCGGGTATCCGACGATGCTGCTCCACACAGGGCAGCACCTCCGGCTCGCCGCCCTGATCGGCCTACTCCTGCTCGCGGCCATTGTGGTCAACGCGCCCGCGCCGATCAGAGCGGCCCGGGGACGTCGAAGGCGGCGCACCGCACCGCTGGTCGTGCCCCTCCACCGCTAGCCGGTCACGCCGGTTTGACGACTCGCCTGTGGGGGAAGGGTCCCCTCCCCCACGCCACCGGGAAGGGATCTTCCAGGAGGCGATACTCCCCGACCGCGGTGGCGAGCCGTTCCCCGGGCGCCAAGTAGCTCTCGGCCGGCGTGACTCGACGACGTGCCCTCCACGAGCACCCGGGGCGCTCTGCTACCTCATCTGGGGGAAGCCGAGATTCACGCCGCGGTGAGCGGGATCGGACCAGCGCGAGGTGATCACCTTGAGCCGGGTGTAGAAGTGGACACCCTCCGACCCGTACATCCGGGCGTCACCGAACATCGAGTTCTTCCACCCGCCGAATGAGTGGTAGGCCACCGGGACCGGGATCGGGACGTTGATGCCGATCATCCCGACGCCCACCTCGTTCTGGAACCTGCGGGCGGCACCGCCGTCGTTGGTGAAGATGGCCACCCCGTTCGCCCAGGGGTTGTCGGCGACCAGCTGCATCGCTTCGTGGTACGTGTCCACCCGCACCGTCGACAACACCGGACCGAAGATCTCGTCCTGGTAGATCGCCATGTCGGGGGTGACGTGGTCGAACAGCGTCGGCCCGACGAAGAAGCCGCCCTGCTCGCCGATGAGGTTCCGCCCGTCGGCGACCAGCGTCGCTCCCTCGGCGACCCCAGTGTCGATGTACCCGGCGACCCGGTCGCGGTGCTGGGCGGTGACCAGCGGCCCCATCTCCGCCCCCTCCTCGAGACCGGCGGCGACCTTCACCTTTCCGAGGCGCTCGACGATCTTGGGGATGAGGCGGTCGGCGGTGTCCCCGACCGTGACGAGCACCGAGATCGCCATGCACCGCTCTCCCGCCGACCCATAGGCCGCGGACACCGCCGCGTCGGCGGCGAGCTCCATGTCGGCGTCGGGCAGCACGATCATGTGGTTCTTCGCCCCGCCCAGCGCGGCCACCCGCTTGCCGGAGGCGGTGCCCGTCTCATACACGTACCGAGCGATCGGCGTCGACCCGACGAACGACACCGCGGCGATGTCGGGATGCTGCAGAATCCGGTCGACCGCGACCTTGTCGCCGTGGACCACGTTGAGCACCCCGTCGGGGAGCCCGGCCTTCATGAACAGCTCGGCGCCGAAGTTGGGAGCCGACGGGTCCTTCTCGGACGGCTTGAGCACGAAGGTGTTGCCGCAAGCGATGGCAATCGGGTACATCCACATCGGGACCAGGACCGGGAAGTTGAACGGCGTGATCCCGGCGACGACGCCCATCGGCTGACGGATCGAGTAGGTGTCGACGGAGGTCGACACGTTCTCGTTGAATTCGCCCTTGATCACCTGGGAGATGCCACAGGCGAACTCGACGATCTCGAGCCCGCGCTGCACTTCGCCGAGGGCATCGCTGAACACCTTCCCGTGTTCGGACACGAGGATCTTGGCGAAGTCGTCGCGGTGCCGCTCGACGAGGTCGCGGAAAGCGAAAAGGATCGAAGTCCGTCGCGTCAGCGAGACGTCCTTCCACGCATCCCACGCCGCCTTGGCCGAGGCGACCGCCTCGTCGACCTGGGCCACCGTCGCCATGGCGACCCGTGCCTGGACCAGCCCCGTGGCCGGGTCGTATACCTCGCCCCAGCGTTCGACCACGGCGGCATGGGGCTGGTTGTCGATCCAGTGAGTGATCTGGCGCATTGGGGCGACCTCCGGAGAGCCGGAAGGCTACCGGCTGTGGGTCTCTGACACCGCCGCTGCTCGACGGGTAGGCTCCTCGGAACGGCCACATGGCCCTGCACGAGGGTGAAGTGCGCGGCCGACCGATAGGCGGAGGGGGTTCGATGGGTAGCGCTCACCGGTCCCCTCCCGTAGAGAGGGGAACACCATGAAGTGGATACGGCCTCGCTTCGGCTTCGTAGTCATGGTCGGAATGCTCTCGCTGGCACTGCCGGCGGTGGCACCCGCAGCTTCGCCCGGCCCCAGGGCGAACGGCACCGTGATCGCCGAGGTGCAGTACCGGGACACGGCGGGGAGCCTCCAGCCGCTGGCGGACGTCGAGGTCTTCCTCTCGGACGGAGCAGCCCATTACGCCTGCACGGATGCGACAGGCACGGCCACCTTCTCGGGCGTGGCGTCGAACACCGACTTGATCTCCGCAGCCGGCTTGGGTGTGTCGGACTTGAACTGTGCCAACGCCGAGTTCCTCAACCCGGAGACCGGCCGGAGGATGTTCAGCGTCTTCTGGAACAACCACCACGGGGTCTCGGTGTTCGACAACTTCCAGGTCGGATCCAACGAGCAGACGACGATCACCTTCAACGTGCGCACCCCGGCTAACCAGACGACGGTGTGCGGCGGGAGAGTCACGACGATCGTGGGCACCAACGGCCCCGACGTCATCGTGGGCACCAACGGCCCTGACGTGATCGACGGCCGCGGCGGCAATGACGTCATCAACGGCATGGGGGGGAACGACTTCATCTGCGGGGGCAACGGCCGGGACACGCTCCACGGTGACGACGGCAACGACTGCGTGTTCGGCGAGCGAGGAAAGGACCGCCTCTTCGGGGACGCCCTTCACGACTTCCTCTTCGGCGGCCCGCGCGCCGATCGGTGCCGCACTGGCGAGTTCCTCAACTCCTGCGAGTTGTGACACCGCTCGCCGGGGTCGGACTCCGATGACTTTCGAGGGCCCGGACACACCGGGCCCTCGATCCGTCTGAGCCGGTACCCTCGCGCTCTCATGCCCACGCTGTACCGCGACGCCGCCCTCACCGACGCCCGCTCGCCGCACCTGACCCTCGGGCAGGCGGCGCTGGTCGTCGACGGGCGGATCGAATATCTCGGCCTCGACGAAGGCGCCCCGGCTCCCGCCGAGACGACCGTGATCGATGCCGGCGGGTGCACCATCGTCCCCGGCTTCGTCGACGCCCACAGCCACGTAACCCTCCCCGGCGGTTCCCACTGGATCGCCCGCATCGACGACGATACGGAAGCGCTGCTCGCGGCCGCCGAGCACAACGGCGATCTGATGGTCCGTTCGGGCACCCGCTGGGGGCGCGACGTCGGGTCGCCGCGGCGGCTCCATCCCCACGAACGGGAAGAGCGCGGGCTGGCGGTGTCGCTGCGCGACGCCTGGGCGGGGCGGCGCGACCGCCCGTACATCCGGGCCGCCGGCACCTGGATCACCAAGGAGGGCACGCTGCCGCCGAAGACGTCGATGGAGGCGGGTGACGCCGACGCCCTGGTGGCGGCCGTGGAGCAGGAGATCGCCTCGGGCACGGATCTGGTCAAGCTGTACCTCGACGGTCCCGACCTCACCGTGTCTCCGTGGACCGCCGCCGAGGTGGGGCGAGCCGTCGCCGCCGCGGTCGAAGGCGGCGTCCCAGTCACCGCTCACGCCACCCAGCTGGCCGGCGCACGCGCCGGGGTCGCAGGCGGCGTCGCCTGCATCGAGCACGGCACCCGGCTCGACGCCGACCTGTGCGCACTC
>JAZDHM010000246.1:0-4646 GCA_043805935.1 Actinomycetota bacterium | reverse complement strand
GGCAGCCAGGTGATCGATTGGTCGCCCCCGCTCCTCAAGGACTTCGCCATCGCCCTGTTCGGCCAGGGGGACAAGCTCGCCCTGGCGATCGGCACGGCCGTGATCGGGGTGGTGGTCGGGTGGTTCGCCGGCCTGGCCGCCGTTCGCCGGCCCATCGCCGGGCCCGTCACCTTCGGGTTGGTCGCTCTTCTCGGGGCGGTCGCCTCCGTCGGGGAGCCGGGGGCGGTGCCGTGGGCCGTGATCGTGGCCATCGCATCGGCAAGCGTCCTCGGCGTGGCCGCGCTCGACGCCCTGCTTCGCCGGGTCCGAGGGGTCGAGAACCCGACCGACGGCCTGCCCGCCGATGCCGCCCGTCGCCGGTTCCTCCGCCTGGCGTTCGCCGGCGCGGCTGCGGCGGTCGTGTCCGGGGCCGTGGGGCGGGTGCTGTCGAGCAAGATCCCGGCCCCTCCCGCGGTCGCCCTGGATCTCGGGTCCACCCTTCCCGCGGTGTCGGCCGCCAATCAGTTCTCGGCGCCAGGGCTGACGCCGATCGTCGTGCCGAACGAGGACTTCTACCGGATCGACACCGCGTTGACCGTGCCCCGCATCGACCCCGGGTCGTGGTCGCTGCGGGTCCACGGCTTGGTCGACCGCGAAGTGACCATGTCCTATCAGGACCTGCTCGACATGGAGCACATCGACGAATACGTGACGATCGCCTGCGTGTCGAACGGGGTCGGTGGCCATCTGGTCGGCAATGCATCGTGGACCGGGGTCCGGCTCTCCGATGTGCTGGATGCCGCCGGCCTGCAGGCGGGAGCCACCCAACTCGTCGGGCGTTCCATCGACGGGTTCACCGTCGGCTTCCCCCCACAGATCCTCGACGACGGCCGCCCGGCGATGATCGCCCTCGCCATGAACGGTGAGGCCCTGCCCCGCGAGCACGGATTCCCGGCCAGGCTCATCGTCCCCGGCCTCTACGGATACGTGTCGGCCACCAAGTGGCTGACCGAGATCGAGTTGACCCCCTGGGAGGCCTTCGACGCCTACTGGGTGCCGCGAGGCTGGGCGAAGGAGGCCCCGATCAAGACCCAATCGCGCATCGACGTCCCCCGTCCCGGCCAGAGCGTGCCCGCCGGCCAGGTGGTGTTCGCCGGCGTGGCCTGGGCGCCGGTGCGGGGGATCGATCGCGTCGAGGTCCGGGTCGGCGAGGACGCCGAGTGGCGCCGGGCACGGCTCAGCGAGCCGTTGTCGTCGATGGCATGGGTCCAGTGGATGCTGCCGGTCGATCTCGTTGCCGGACGGTACGTCGTCCAGGTCCGCGCCACCGACGGGACCGGGGCGGTGCAGACGTCGACGCCCCATCCGGCCCGCCCCGACGGCGTGACCGGACACCACACCGTGCCGGTGACCGTGGTCTGAGTCGTGGGGCTACCCTTCGTCCAACAGGCGAGCGCGGAAGAGTCCATGTTGGTGAAGCGTGGCTCACGGGGGGCAGAGGTGGAGGCGTTGCAGCGCAAGCTGCTTGCCAAGGGGATCAATGCCGGCCCGGTCGGCGGCATCTTCGAGCCGAAGACGGAAGACGCGGTGAAGCGGTTCCAGGAGCGTTGCGGGCTGCAGGCGGACGGGATCGCCGGACCGAAGGCGAGGGCGGCATTCGAGTCGTCGGAGATGCCGGCTCCGAAGAAGGCGGCCGGGCCCGCCCCCAAGGGACAGCAGGGGAAGGTGACCCCCAAAGGCCCCTAGAGGCACCCCTCAGGCACGCGACAGGCCGATGCGCAGGCGCCTCCCCCACGGGAGGCGCCGCCGCGCCGGGGCCAGATGGCGGGCGAGGACCGGCCACACTTCCGGCCCGGCGAGCGTGGCGCGCATGACCCGTAGTGTCTTGAGGAAGGCGGGCAACGCCGCGGCGGTGCTCAGCGGATTCGGCCGCGTCTCGGCGAGGATCGACCGGTCCGGGCGCAGCACGAGCACCTCGGTGTCCGGCCATGCCGCCGTGACCGTCTCGAGCTCGGTGGCGAGGGCCTCGCAGCCGAGCCGGTCGAAGATCGCCTCGTAGAAGCGGGCATCGGGTCTGCTCTCTGCGGCGGCCATCGGAGCCACCACCAGGATCAGGTCGAGCGGTTCGGAGGCTCCGAGCACCAGATCGGCGTTGGTGCCGCTCAGGACGCCACCGTCCACGTACCGGTGGCCCTGGATGGTCACCGGCTCGAACACCATCGGCACCGCCGAAGATGCGGCGACCGCGGTGACGAGGTCGGTGTCGGGGCTTCCTTCGGTGCCGAACGCCACCCGCGAGCGGGACTCGAGCTCGTAGGCGACGATGGTCGTCGGGCGGTCTGGCCAGGTCGTCGCCGCCGGCCCGAGGGTGGCGCGCAACCACTCGGCGAGCCCATCGGTCGAGTACGGGGCCGGGCTTCCGACGGCGAGACGGATGCCCGGGCGGCGCAGGCCGGGAAGGATGCCGTGACGCATCCACCGCCCCACGCCGTGAAGCCTGCTGCGACGGTATATCCGGCGGGCCAGCGCTGCGGCGAGTTCGGTTTCGCCGTCCACGTCGCCGACCAGGGACTCCAGCGAGAGAACCCGGCTGCGCGCCAGCGCGGCCACCACCGCCCCCGATGAGGTCCCCACGATGACGTCGGCGTCGCCCGGGTCCCACCCCGTGGCCATGCGCAGCGAGAACATGGTTCCGAAGTGGAAGGCGGCGCCCGTGACCCCGCCACCGCCGAGGACGAGGCCCACGCGTGACATTCGGGCGATCTTAGAGAGTGCGCGAATAGGCTCGCCCCGGGATCACGTTCCGGCTTGGCGGCAAGCCGAAACGTGATGGGACCCGCGACCTATTCGCGCACCCTCTTAGAGGCGGGTTCCGAGGTCCCCGATGGGGGGTCGGAGGTTCAGCCGAACTTGCGGCCGCACCCCGGGCAGTCGGCGTCGTCTTCGAAGGTCTGGGAGCGGCACCAGGGGCAGGGGAGGTCGGGGTCGATCGGATCATGGAGGAGGACGAGCCTGCCGGAGCGTCGGCCCGGCGACACCATCCCGACGATCCATGCCAGTGCGAACACCCTGTCCCTCCTGAAGTCGGTCTCGCCGAGGGTAGGGCGTGGGCGCGCGCCAGGGAAGGATTTCGCGTTCCGCGCTGCGCACGACCGGTGCACCCCGCTGCCTGCACCTCCCCTACGATGCCCGGCGCACGACAAGGGAGGGACCCGTGGCCGCGACAACTGTGGTCGACATCCAGGAGCCCAGGTTCGCCCAGTGGCTGTTCGGTTCCTCGAGGACCGCATGGCTCTGGCTGGTCGCCAGGGTGTGGCTCGGGTGGGAGTGGTTCGGGTCGGGCTGGGGAAAGGTCGTCGGCGGGCACATCACCTGGAGGTTCTGGGATTGGGGTGATGCCGCCTACTCCCTCACCGGCAACGCCAACATCGGATGGATCAAGGCGGGGACGGTGGTGGCCCAGGACGGGACCCAGACGTACCTGGGGATCGGAGACCGGATCGCCGGGTTCGCCGCCAGTGCGATCACCAACTCCGAGGGTGCCCACCCCGACGTCGCCTTCTCGTGGTACGTCAAGTTCCTGGAGTTCGTCCGGGACACCTTCCACCCGGTGCTCGGCGTGGTCGTGCCGGTGGGAGAGGTGGTGATCGGACTCACCCTGATCCTCGGAGCCTTCACCGGCATCGCCGCCTTCCTGGGAGCGCTGCTGAACTTCTCGTACATGTTCGCCGGCTCGTCGGGGGTGAACCCGGCGATGGTGGTCGTGTCGATGTTCATCATCCTGGCTTGGCGCAACTCGGGGTGGTATGGACTCGACCGGTTCCTGCTACCCAAGCTCGGCGTCCCATGGAGACCGAGGGAGGGATCGACCTCCTGAGCGGGTCGGCGCTCTCACTACCCTGTCGGCTCCGATGACGATCAGCCTCACGCTCCCCGACGGGGCGACGCTCGAGCTGGTGGAAGGATCCACCGGACTCGACGCCGCTCGCAAGGTCGGGGCACGCCTCGCCGCTGCCGCGGTGGCGGTGAAGGTGGACGACGTGCTCTGGGATTTGAGCCGGCCCCTTCCTGGGGAAGGCCGTTTCTCCGTGGTCACCGCCGCCAGCGAGGAGGGGCGCCACGTCCTGCGGCACTCGGCGGCCCACATCCTGGCGCAGGCCGTGCTCGGGCTCTTCGAGGGGGCGACGTTCGCCATCGGCCCGGCGATCGAAGACGGCTTCTACTACGACTTCGACATCGGGCGCCCGTTCACGACCGACGACGTCGAGCGCATCGAGCAGCGGATGGCCGAGATCGTGGCCGAGGACCAGCCGTTCGAGCGCGAGGACGTCACCAAGCCCGAAGCCCTGGCGGTGTTCGCCGGCCATCCATTCAAGACGGAGATCATCCAGTCGGTCGACGACACGGAGGGAGCCGGGGGAGACACGGTGTCGCTGTACCGCAATCGCGGGTTCGTCGACCTGTGCCGGGGCCCTCACCTTCCTTCGACCGGCAGGCTGGCGGCGTTCAAGCTGCTCCGCACCGCGGGTGCGTACTGGCGGGGCGACGAGTCCAGGGCGCAGTTGCAGCGGATCTACGGGACCGCCTGGGAATCCAAGGCCGCCCTCGCCGAGTACCTGGATCGCCTCGAGGAGGCTCGCAAGCGGGATCACCGCAAGCTGGGAGCC
>JAZDHM010000245.1:0-3024 GCA_043805935.1 Actinomycetota bacterium | reverse complement strand
GCCGCCTTTGACGGGCCGGTCGATCGTGCAATCCCCGGCATGGAGGTGGACCTGTGACAGCCGATAAGCCGCGCAAGCCCGATGAGCTGCGCACGGTGCGGATCACCCGCGGGTACACCGAGATGACCCCGGGGTCCGTGCTCATCGAGATGGGGCGGACGAGGGTGTTGTGCACCGCCTCGTTCGACGACGACGTGCCCCCGTGGATGCGCGCCCACGGCAAGGGCTGGCTCACCGCCGAATACGCCATGCTTCCGGGCTCCACGCCCGAGCGGGTGTCCCGGTCGTCGCTCAGCGGCGGTCGCACCAAGGAGATCCAGCGGTTGATCGGCCGCTCGCTGCGGGCGGTGGTCGACCTGCAGGCGATGGGGGAGGCGACCCTGCGCATCGACTGTGACGTGATCCAGGCCGACGGAGGCACCCGCACCGCGGCCATCACCGGGGCATGGGTGGCCGTCACCGATGCCGTCGCCGTCGGGCTGGAGAAGGGCATCATCGCAGCGGATCCGATCACCGACCATTGCGCCGCGGTGAGCGTGGGCATGGTCGGCGGCGTGCCGACGCTCGATCTGGTGTACGACCAGGACGTCGCCGCCGAGGTCGACATGAACGTGGTGATGACCGGGTCGGGCGGCATCGTCGAGGTACAGGGCACTGCTGAACGGGCGCCGTTCTCCCGCGCTCAGCTCGACGCGCTCCTCGACCTGGCCACCTCCGGCATCACGCGCCTGGTGGCGGCGCAGCGCCAGGCGCTCGGACGGTGATCTCCCGGGTGGTGGTCGCCACCAAGAACCCCGAGAAGGCGGCCGAGGTGATCGCGGTACTGGCGCGGGTCGCCCCGGCGGTGGTGGTCATCCGCGACGCCGAGTGGCCCGACGTGGAGGAAACCGGTGCGACCCTGATGGAGAACGCCCTTCTCAAAGCGAGGGTCGCCGCTGCGGCCACCGGTCTGCCGTGCATGGCCGATGACACCGGGCTCGAGGTCGACGCCATCGGAGGCGCGCCGGGGGTACACGCTGCCCGGTTCGCCGGACCCGGCGCCGGATACGCCGCCAACCGCGTCGCCCTCCTGCGGGCACTCGAGGGGGTTGCGGTCCGCTCGGCGCGTTTCCGCACCGTGGTGGCGCTGGTCGATGGGCCGGTGGAGGTCACGGGCGAGGGCACCTTGGAGGGCACGATCGGCACCGCCGAGAGGGGCGAGGGGGGCTTCGGGTATGACGCGATCTTCGAGGTGGGGGGCCGCACGCTCGCCGAGCACGGTGAGGACGCGAAGAACCGGTTCAGCCACCGCGCAGTGGCCATCGCCGACCTGTTCCAGCGCCTCGGCGCCATGCAGTGAGTGGTGGTACCCCACCGCTGGCGAAGTGCCCTCCATGTCCAGTCGGTTGTCGCTGCTGTGCCTCGCTCTCGTGATGATGGCTGCCGCGGCCCCGGCCACTCGGTGCGGGAGTACTCGTGACCGTTTGCAGACATGCATGGCGGGCCACGGGCGACACGGGCGAGGACCCCCCGACCTCCGGTGGTGGCGGCGCCGGCGACGGGCACGTGCCGGGCCCGCACCCGGTGAGACCGCGGCAGGGCCTCGTCTCGGCGGCGGTGCTCCTCCTCCAAGCCGGCGGCCGCCGAGTTGTCCGGCGCCCCGGCGATCATGGTTGCTGCGGCGCCGGTCTTCGCATCTCCATCAAATACCCCACGACCCCGAGCAGCAGCGCCAGACCCATGATCGGCGTGAAGATCCGCTTCGGAAGCGCCTCCACGAGGATGAGGCCTGCCACGAATCCGGCCGTCCCCATGGCCCCTCCCCAGAGCAGGATCCGGTCGAGCATCCCGACCGCCCTGCCGTGGAGCGTGGCTGCCAGCGCCCCGAACAGGGTGTTGGTCATCACGCCGATGAACATCGTGTGGTCCAGGGCTATGACCAATCCCCTGTCTTGTGGGGACAGGGTGTCGATGTCGATCGAACCGCTGGCGAAGCGGATCACGATGATCGTGAGGAGGGCGACGTACCCGATCAGGAAGATCATGCCGATCCGTGGGAACCACCCGGTGCCGGCCCCTCTCCATGCCGATGGCTCGAGGTCATGACGCCGCCGCGCGATCAGCATCACCACCCCGGCGATCATCGCCCCATTGGCGGGGGGGATCAGCGCATCCTCCACGCGCAGTACGAAGGCGATGTTCACCAGGATCCCGGCGACGAAGAGCATCCACATCTGGAACACACCTGAGGGGCTCTCCCCGATCGGGGGATCGCCGAGCAGCCACTCGATCATGGCGCACGCCGCCAGCAGCAGGAACCCGATGACCATCGACGCTGGGTGCGCTTGCGAGATGGCATCGGTGGTCGTCGCGGACAGCCCGGGAACGACGCGGTCCGAGGTGGCGACGCCGAGGATGATGCCGAACACGGTGCCGATGAGCATCGAAGCGAACGCCAACTGGAGCCCGAGTCGGGCGACCGTACGAGCCACGTCTCTCTGAAAGCGGACGATCCAGGCCAGGAACCAGACGACGACGGCCAGCAGGATCGTGCCTGTGATCGGGCGGGTGAAGCGCTCGCCCGGGAAGGCATCACCTGCGTAGAACGCCGCCACCAGGAGGAAGACCGCCCCGGTCATCGCCTTGGCCAGCCACCTCGCCTGGACGATCTCGGCGGCCGGAATGGCCCGACCGTCGGTGAACACCAGGAGCGTGGCGCCGGTCAGGGCCAGGGTGATCCAGCCGAGAGTCCCAGCATGTACGTGCCCCATCAGCACGTCGCGGTCGGGTGAGTAGACGTCGATGCCGTTGAAGATCCCGGTCACGATGGTCGTGACGAACAACACCAGGGCGCCGGTGAAGGCCATCCTCGCCGCAGGCCAGAGTCGACGGCGGTCGTCCGTGGTCCCCTCTCCCAGGTGAGTGGCTCCGGGAACGATACGCCCCTGTGCCACCGCCGCGCCGTGGGGGTGCGGCTGTCGTCGGCATGGTCGGGTGCAGGGTCGAATCCGGAGGATCGGCACCGCGGCCATTCCTGCCTCGAGC
>JAZDHM010000244.1:0-8033 GCA_043805935.1 Actinomycetota bacterium | reverse complement strand
CCCAGCTGCACCTGGGAGCGAGCCTCGGTGGTCGCCCCGGCGAGGAAGATCATCCCTGCGCAGGTCCCAAGCGTGGGCAACCCGTCACCGATCATGTCCCGCAACGGGTCGATGAGGCCGAACCGGTCGGCCAGCTTGCCGATCGTGGTCGACTCCCCGCCGGGAACGACGAGGCCGCCGATCCCATCGAGGTCGACGGGCATGCGCACCAGCACCGGCTCGACACCCAGGTCTTCGAGCAATGCAGCGTGCTCGCGGAAATCCCCCTGCAGCGCCAGCACTCCGACGCGCATCGTCACCAGCCCCGTCGAGCCAGCCGGTCCTCGTCTGCGAGACGATCCAGCCCGATCCCGACCATCGGCTCCCCCAACCCGCGCGACACCTTGGCCAGGATCTGCGGGTCTGCGTGGTAGGTGGTCGCCTCCACGATGGCACGGGCGCGCGGCCCGGGGTCGGCGCTCTTGAAGATGCCCGAGCCCACGAACACGCCGTCGCAACCGAGCTGCATCATGAGCGCGGCATCGGCGGGGGTGGCGATGCCGCCGGCAGCGAAGTTCACCACCGGCAACACGCCCGTCTCGGCGACTTCGCAGACCAGGTCGTAGGGAGCACCGAGCTCCTTGGCGGCCGACATCCGCTGCTCGTCGTCGAGGTACTGGAGGCGGCGGATGCCGTCTTTCATCGCCCGCATGTGACGGACCGCTTCGACGATGTCGCCGGTCCCGGCCTCACCCTTGGTTCGGATCATCGCCGCGCCCTCACCAATGCGTCGGAGTGCCTCGCCGAGATCGCGGGCTCCGCACACGAAGGGCACGGTGAACTTCCACTTGTCGATGTGATACGCCTCGTCTGCCGGGGTCAGCACCTCGCTCTCGTCGATGTAGTCGACGCCCAGCGCCTGCAGGACCTGGGCCTCGACGAAGTGCCCGATCCGCACCTTGGCCATGACCGGGATCGATACCGCCGCCATGATCTCTTCGATCCGGCTCGGATCGGCCATCCGGGCGACACCGCCGTCACGCCTGATGTCCGCGGGCACGCGCTCGAGGGCCATCACCGAGACGGCCCCGGCTTCCTCGGCGATCTTCGCCTGGTCGGCCGTGGTGACGTCCATGATCACGCCACCCTTGAGCATCTCGGCCAGGCCGCGCTTGACGCGATCGGTGCCTTGCTCCACGGTCTCTCCTTCGTTGTGCCCTTCAGAGGGTACGCCAATGGGCTCGCCCCGGGATCACGTTTCGACTCGTCGACAAGCCGGGCCGTGGTGGGACCTGCCACCCATCGGTGCGCCCCCTGAATGCTACCGCCCGGCGGTTCTCGTGCTTCTCGGACCGATGGCGTCGCCATACGCGGCCAGGTACGCGCCCAGCACGATCGGCCGCCCGAACATCTCGGCCCTCCGCCGCCCCTGGTCGCCCAGGATCCGTGCTCGCCGCGGGTCGATGAGCAGATCGTGCACCGCCGCGGCAAGCGCCGGCGGGTCGGCTCGGGGGACGAAGCGCGCCGACTCCCCGGCGACGGCTCGGAAGGCGGCGAGGTCACTGGCGACGACGGCGCACCCGGATGCCAATCCTTCGAGCACGACGATCCCGAAGCTCTCCCCTCCCAGGTTCGGGGCGACCAGGACCGAGGCGCGGTGCAACTCCTCGTGTTTGGCACTATCAGCGAGCCGACCGAGGAACGTCACCCCCTCGGGGCCGCGCCGCCGGTCGGCACCGGCCACGCGCAGTTCGGCGTCGGGGACCCGGGCCCGGATCCGCGGCCACGCCTCCAGAGCCACGTCGAGACCCTTACGCGGCTCGTCCCGCCCGAGGAACAGGACTCCATGCGGGTTGCGCGCACCGCCGCCGGCGTACTGCTCGAGATCGATGCCGTTGGGGATGATTCGCACCCCGCGGATCCTGCCCGCCACCGCCGAGGCGGCCACGTCGCTGACGGCCGTGAACACGCGGACCCGCGATGCCACCAGCGACAAGACCGGCCCGGCGATCCGGTACGCCCGACGGCCGAGGGCGCCCGGATCGGCGTGGAAGGTGGCGACCAGCGGGGGGGTGCGGGCGAGGATCGCCCCGAGGGACACCATCGGCATGAACGGCTCGTGCACGTGCACCACGTCGGCGTCGCCCACGGCGCGCCCGACGCGCCGCATCACCCGCGGGTCCACCGCGATCGGGGCACGCGACCGGTTCCCCCGCACCGACCGATACGACCCCACATGCCTCGTGCCGTCAGGCCCTCCCGTCCCGGGAGCCACGGCCCACGCCTCGTGACCCCCGCCACGAAGCCACTCGACGATCCGTCGCACCTGGTCCTGCACGCCGCCAGGGGCGTCGAAGGCGTACGGGCTGACGACCGCGACCCTCATGCGGTACCGCGATCGCTGGGCCAGTTGGGCACCACGAGGTGCCACTGTTCCGGCGCCTGGCGCACGATGACTTCGACGATCTCGGCCAGGCGCTGTGTGCCGGCGCGGATCCGCTCGTCCTGATCGGGGAGGTCCGGTATCTCCAGCGCGGGATGCACGACGAAGGTATGCCCGGCACCCGGGGCGAAGTAGGTGCCGACCGGCAGCACGATCGCACCGGTCCGGTCGGCGAGCGAGAGCGGTCCCGCCGGCAGCGTCGTCTCCTCACCGAAAAAGGTGACCGGAATGCCCCGGCCTCTGAGGTCACGGTCGCACAGCAGGGCGATCACGCCCCCCGAGTTGAGCCGCTCGAGGAGAACCCGGGTCACCTTGGTGCCTCGTCGAGCGACCACGACGTCCATGTCCATCATGTTGCGCATCTGCACGAACCACTGGACGATGCGCTCGTTGCCCAGCTCCTCGGCGACCGCCAGCACCCGCGCCCGCTCGGCGGCGGCCCGCAACCCCGCCGCCTCCCAGTTCCCGAGGTGGGGCAAGGCGAGCACGACGCCCCGCCCGGAGTCGCGGGCGGCGTGGAGATGCTCGATGCCGTCGATCGTGGTCCGCCCGACCACGGCGTCGTGCCGCCGAGGACGCATCCAGAACGTCTCCGCCCAATAGCGGCCGTAGTTGACGAACACCCTGCGGGCGGCCACGCGAACGTCCGCATCCGGCCCCTGCACCCGGCGCTGGTGGCGCATCGCCATCCGGAACCGGTCGCGGGCGATGAACGAGGCGAGCCAGCCCACCCACTCCCCGGCCCGACGCATCGCCGGCTCGGGGAACAACCCGAACAGAGCGGAGAGCACCCGATAGAGGTAGTAGCCGAGCGCCTCTTTCACGCGTCGAGCTGCACCCACGTGCGATAGAAGCGCTGAGCGACGGTGAACCAGGTGAGGACGGCCAGAGCCCAGATGGTCACCTCGAGCGTCGGCAGCCCCAGGCCGTCGAGTCCGATCCCGAACCCGAACACCAACAACCGTTCCGCCCGGCCCATGAGGCCGCCTTTGCCCTCCACGCCCTCTGCCTCGGCCTTTGCCCGGAGATACGGGATGAGCAGCGACCCACACACGGCAATCAGCGACAACGTCACCAGAGTCGCCTCCGCTCGCCTCCCCAAGTAGAAGGCGAGCCCGGTCCACGCCGCCACCTCCCCGAGCCGGTCGGTGAACGAATCGAGCAGCGCACCCTTGCGCGACTCGGTCTTGGTGACCCGGGCGAGCACGCCGTCGAGGATGTCGAGCAGGGCGCCGAAACCGAGGGTCCCGGCGCCGATCGCCAGGTAGCCGGCGCCGATCAGCGCCGAGCCGGCCAGACACATGACGAACCCGGTGAGGGTGATCGCGGCCGGGGTCAGGCCGATCCGGGCGACCGCCCTGGCGAAGGGATCGACGAACCGCGAAACCTTCTTGCGGGCCCTGATATCGAGCATGGGGACTCCTCGAAAGGGCAACCTACCACAGGAAGTCGGGCTCCTCCCGCTCACTACACTCCGGGCCCGGCAACGGAGGTTCCATGGCTTCGGACAGGATCCGCAATGTCGTCCTCGTCGGCCACAGCGGCAGCGGGAAGACGGCGCTCGCCGAGGCACTCCTCTTCACTGCCGGCGCCACCACTCGCATGGGACGCGTCGAAGACGGGAACACGGTGACGGACTTCGAGCCCGAGGAGATCAACCGCCAATCCTCGGTGAGCCTGGCGATGGCCCCCTTCGAGTGGGAAGGCCACAAGGTCAACCTCATCGACACCCCCGGTCTCTCCGACTTCGTCGGTGAGGTGCGCACCGCTCTGCGCGCCGCCGACCTCGCGCTGTTCGTGGTGTCCGGAGTCGACGGCGTCGAGGTCCAGACCGAGGCGATCTGGCGCCTCGCCGGTGAGGAGGGAGTCGCCCGCGCCATCTTCGTCAACAAGCTCGACCGCGAGCGCGCCTCTTTCTCGCGCACGCTGACGCAGCTCAAGGAGGCCTTCGGCACCGCCGTAGCTCCGCTCCAGGTGCCGATCGGCGCCGAACACGAGCTCGCCGGTGTCGCCAACCTGGTCGGCGGCCGTGCCTATCTGTATGCCGCTGGCTCCAAGCCGACGGAAGCCGACGTGCCCGACTCGGTCAAGAACGAGGTGGCGAACCTCCACACCGCCCTCGTCGAGGCGGTCGTCGAGACCGATGACGTCCTGCTGGAGCGATACCTCGACGATGGGGTCGAGCCCACAGGCGATCAGCTGATCTCGGGCATGCACAAGGGGATGATCAAGGGCACCGCCTTCCCGGTTTTGTGCGGGTCGGCCACCACCGGGATCGGGGTCGACCGGCTCGCCACCTTCCTCGTCGACTACGGTCCCCGCCCAGCCGAGCGACCCGAGCCTCCTCTCGTCGAGGGCGACCGCCTCCCCGACGCCGGCGTCGTCGCCTATGTGTTCAAGACGATGTCCGACCCCTACGTTGGACGGATCTCGCTCTTTCGGGTGTTCCGGGGAAGCGTCGCGATCGACGTCGACCTGGAGAACCCGGCCCGTCACGCCAACGGGCGGATGCACAACGTGTTCACCATGAGGGGCAAGGAGCACGCCGACGTCAAACAGGTCGAGATGGGTGACATCGCCGCGGTGGCCAAACTCGAGGCGACGCTTGCCGGCGACACGCTGCGCAGCCCCGGCGTGAACGTGGTGATCACGCCGGTACCGATGCCCCCTCCGGCGATGTCCCTGGCGGTGTTTCCTCGCTCCCAGCACGACGACGAGAAACTGTCCACGGCCCTGCAGCGCGCCCTCGACGACGATCCGACCCTCCGGGTGGATCGCAATGCCGTCACCAATCAGACGGTGCTCTCGGGGCTCGGCGACGCCCACCTCGAGGTGGCGATCGCCCGCCTGGCGACGAGGTACGGCGTGCAGGTGGACACCGCCCTCCCGAAGATCCCCTACCGGGAGACGATCAAGGGAAGGGCCGACGTCGAAGGCAAGCACAAGAAGCAGTCGGGCGGACGAGGCCAGTTCGGCGTCGCCAACATCCGGTTCGAGCCGCTCCCGCTGGGATCCGACTTCGAGTTCGTCAACGAGCTCAAGGGCGGTTCGATCCCCAAGCAGTACGTGCCGGCCGTGGAGAAGGGCGTCGTCGAGGCCCTGGAGCGCGGCATCCTCGCCGGCTACCCGGTCGTGGCGGTGCGAGCGACCGTGTACGACGGCAAGTACCACGCCGTCGACTCCGACGAACTGTCGTTCCGGATGGCCGGCATCCTTGCCGTGCGCGAAGCGGCGTCCAAGCTCAACGCGGCACTCCTCGAACCGGTGATGCGGGTGACCGTGCGCACCCCCGAGGAGCTCATGGGGGACGTGATCGGTGACCTCAACGCCAAACGCGGGAGGGTGCTCGGCATGGACTCCGACGGTGGGACGCGGGTGGTGACCGCCGAGGTGCCGCTCGCCGAGATGCAGCGGTACTCGATCGACCTTCGATCGATCACCAGCGGACGGGGCTCGTTCGAGATGGCGATGAGCCACTACGAGGAGGCTCCGCCCAACGAGGTGCAGAAGGTGATCGCGGCGGCGCGGGCAGAAGACTGAATCCGACAAGGGGAAGCATGGGAGAGGCAAAGGCGACACTCAAGATCGGTGGCCGTGAGGTGGAGTTCCCCGTCGTCCCCGCCGTTGAGGGCACGGACGGCATCGACTTCAGCAGCCTGCGCGCCGAGACGGGTCTCGTATCCCTCGACTACGGGTTCGCCAACACCGCGGCGACCAAGAGCGGGGTGTCGTTCGTGGACGGCATCGCCGGAGAGCTGCGGTACCGGGGGTACCCGATCGAGCAACTGGCCGAACGATCCACGTTTCTCGAGGTGGCGTACTTGCTGTTCCACGGCGATCTCCCCTCACCGAAGCAGCTCGAGGAATACCGGTCGGAGATCACCCGGCACACCCTCCTCAACGAGGAGATGAGGCGGCTCTTCGATGCCTTCCCGCGCAACGCCCATCCGATGGCGATCCTGGCCTCCGCCACCAATGCAATGGCCACCTTCTACCCCGACTTCCACAACCCGATCGACCCGTACGCGGTGGAACAGTCGGCGCTGCGCCTGGTCGCCAAACTGCCGACCGTCGCCGCCCTCGCCTACAAGAAGTCGACCGGCCAGCCATACGTCTACCCGCGCAACGACCTCGACTACGTGTCCAACTTCCTGCACATGATGTTCGCCCTCCCCGTCGAGGAGTACGTGATCGACCCGACGGTGGCCAGGGCTCTCGACGTCCTGCTCATCCTCCACGCCGATCACAGCCAGAACTGCTCGACCTCCACGGTTCGGCTGGTGGGCTCCGCACAGGCCAACCTCTTCACCTCGGTGGCGTCGGGCATGAGCGCGCTCTGGGGCCCGCTCCATGGCGGCGCCAACCAGCAGGTGGTGGAGATGCTGCAGCGGATCAACGACGACGGCGGGGACTGCGCCAAGTACATCGCCAAGGCGAAGGATCGCGATGACCCATTCCGCCTCTGGGGCTTCGGCCACCGCGTGTACAAGAACTACGACCCGCGAGCACGCCTGCTCAAGGACCATGCGTACGAGGTCATCGCCAGGCTGGGTGCCGACGACCCGCTCCTCGACATCGCCTTGACGCTGGAGGAGGCGGCGCTCGCCGACGACTACTTCATCGAGCGCAAGCTCTACCCGAACGTCGACTTCTACTCGGGATTGATGTTCCGGGCTCTCGGCTTCCCCGTGGGGATGTTCACGGTGCTGTTCGCCATCGGGCGTCTTCCCGGTTGGATCGCCCAGTGGCGGGAGATGACCGGGGATCCCGAGACCAAGATCGGGCGACCCCGTCAGGTCTATGTCGGGCACGCCAAGCGGGACATGCCGTAGCGTCGGGCGAAGCCCGACGTCAGTCGCCAGCCACCAGTCACCAGCTGCCAGCTACCAGCTACCAGCAAGAGGCTCGCCAGCTCGTCTGTCCAATTGCGAATTGCGAGTTTGCCCCGAACCCCGGGCCGGGAGCCGGAGATGACCGTTAGCCTCTCCTCATGACCGACCTCCACGCCCGTGAGATCGACCCCGACGACGAGGAAGGGCCGGTCATCGAGCTGGTCGAGGAGGGCCGCGTCGTCGGTGTCGTCTACTTCGACCAGGACGCCACCTATGCCGAATTCCATCCCGACGAGGACGGCGACCCGTGGGCGTTCGACATCTCGGACCTGCAGAGGGTGCTCGACACCGCCCGGGCGATGGTCGATCCGGATGCCACCTTCCTCCTCGAGGGTCCCCGGCCCGGCGACGGCGGCGACGACCCGGTCGACGTGCTCGCGGCTCGCTTCGACCGCGCCGCGTCGTACCGTGGCGACGAGGACGAAGGTTTCTATCCGCCCACGGTGGTGATGTCGATCATCGAGGCGTGCAACGAGCTCGATGTCGCCGTGGTGTCGTTGGAGGGCATGACGCTCGACGATGAAGAGGTCTCCTCCGTCTCCGGGCACACCGCCGACCTCGGAACGGCGCACGCCGACGAGCCATGGCCGGTGTTCCGGGCGGGCTGCAACGTCCATGCCGAGGCGATCCTCCAGCGATGGGCAACCCGCGACGAGCGGTTCGTGGTGGCGGTCGAAGTCGCCGACATCAGCGGCGAACGGTACGTGCTCTGAGCTGTG
>JAZDHM010000243.1:0-7215 GCA_043805935.1 Actinomycetota bacterium | reverse complement strand
ACGCCCAGCCGATCGAGCAGCACCTGTACCCGCCTGGTGTCCTCGGCGAACACCACGTCGGCCGATCGGAGCGCCTCGCCAAGCCGGGGTGGGGCGTCGGAGAGATTGCCGATCGGCCCGGCGCAGAGGATCAGCGTGCCGACCACCCGGCGAGGATAGGCGCCGTCTCCACCTGTTCCCCCACCGCCGGCACCAGGCCCGCAGCCGTTTCAGCGAACCAGGCGGCCCGCGGCACGGCCACGACTCGCCGGGGCGGGAGGACTCCGCTCCACAAGACGACCCCGGCGGCGTCGATGGCGATCACCGCGATCGGGACCCACATCCCGAAGGTGTGCACCGACCGGCATCGGATGAGCAGCCCGAAGGGCCCGGGCATCGGTCGCAGACCGAGGAGTCGCTCCCGGCGGGTGCGAGCAATGGCGAGGGGACCGGACGACCAGGTGGGGGTGAGAAGGGTGAGCAAGTGAGCGACGAGCTATGACTCATGAGTGGGACTCGGACAGACCCGCAAACACGCGTCTTGCGGGAAGCGGGTAGCGGGCAGCGGGTTTCTCCCTGGTTGTGAGTGGGACTCGGACAGACCTGCCAACACGTGTCTTGCGGGCAGCGGGTTTCTCGCTGCTACCCTGCCCCCTCCATGGCCAAGGCAAAGCGCCGCAAACTGAAGGCTCGCCGCTCCAAGGCGAACCACGGCCGCCGACCCAACGCCGGTCGCGGCAAGAACTAGGCCGCGCTCTCTCCTCCCGTCCGACCCGGTGACGCCTCGGCGCACCCAAGGTACGGCGAACCCCTCTCCGATGGAAGACGTGTCCCAGCGAGCAGCCGGGCGAACCCTGCCGGCAACGGGTAACGGGCAACGGGGAACATCCCTTACGCGATCGAGGGGCCCGAAGGCCCCTCGAATCGATCCTGAGCGAAGCCGACTAGGCGCTCGGCCCGCCACCCATGCCCGGCATTTTGAGCCCGGCATCCTTCATCGCCATGAAGGCACCGTAGGTCACGACGGCCGCGGCGACGATGCCGAGGAACAGCCCGAAGGCGACCAGGCTGGTCTCCGTGAGCCATCGCAGAACGATCAGGACGAACCCGATTGCCCCGAGCAGAACGGCGAGCTGCTCGGTCTTGAACTGCCCGGCGCTCATCTCCTTGGTGCCGAAGGCCTTGAGCAGGAGGACTACCGCCCCGGCGATGGCAATGACTGATCCACCCCAGGCGAGGAACCCGGAGTCGAATGCCTTGGCTGAAACCGACACGATCCCGAGGTCGGCGCTGTACCAGGGCAGGAACAGGTCCACGACGAGAACGGCCCCTCCGATCAGCGCCAGCTTGGCTCCGTTGGAGAGCTTGCTGAAATCCATGGTCCCCCGATCTGTAGGTGACGAGTTGCCGCATTGTGCCACGCAGCCCCCGCGCTGTCACCCGCGACCGTCAGGGGGTGACCCCGGCCGTTCTCAGCGACGCGACGAGGGCCTGGCCCGCAGCGGCGTCGGGTGACACCACGAATCCGACCGTGCGATCGGTGACCGCCACGTAGACGAAGGTGGATCCCCCGGAAAACGTGGTAACGCCGGTCGACGACGTCTGATGGGAACCGGCCGAGATCGTCGCCTCCACCGAGGCTACCAAGGACCCCGCCAGCTCCTCGGCATCGCGCGGTGTATCTCCCCGGTAGACGTAGAGGAACACCACCTGGTCGCCGTCGTTCGAGTAGATCCGATAGTGGTCTCCTCCCCACCCGGTCGAGGCGATCAGCGCTTCACCGGGGTCGACGCCGCTCAGCAGGTACAGGCCGAGGTTCCACTCGCCAAACACGCCGTCTTCGAACGCCTCGTATCCGGCCAAGTCCACCGCCGGGACCACCACGTCCAATGGCGGCTCCATCGTGAAGTACTTCTCCGGGTGGAGGATTTGCTCGGTGCTCGCGGGAAGATGGGTGTACGCCTGGTTGACGCCGACGGCGCCCTGGTCGGCCACCACCCGTGTGACGAACCCGAAGCCGGAGTCGTACGGGAAGCTGAGGTCCTTGGCGAACCAGTCGGGAAGGGCGTCGATCACCGTGGTGTCCGCCTGCAGCGACTCCGAAACCGCCTCGGCCTGGTCGTCTCCGGGGAGGCCCTGCAGGTATACCAACTGGAAGTAGGTGGCGTCACCCTCGACCAGCGCCTGGATCGCCGCCGCCTCCTCGTACTTGCCCTGATCGACGAGATCGTTCACCTCCGCGGCAAATCCGTACTGCTCGTCGGTGAGGGCATGGACCAGCTCGTGCACGACGATGCTGCGGGCGAGCGGGGTCAGCGCCCCGTCGCCCGCGACCACCATCTCTCCGGTGTCGTCGTCGTAGTATCCCCCGACCTGTTCGGCGTAGAGGTCGCGGTACGCCTGGACGAGGTCGACCGAACCGTCGAGCAGGCCCAGCAACTCGTAGAGGTGCTGGAACACCAACATCTCCTCGGGGTCGAGGTCTTCGTCGATCTGTGCCTTCACCCGGTCGGCCAGCTCCTCGGAAGACACGATCGTGATCGTCGGTGGGTCGAAGAACTCCAGACCGCGGACCGCCTCGGCCGCAGACACGAGGTCCTCGAGGTCGCCGCTCAGGTCGGCGACGCCGAGCGTCGTCGGCGTAACCGTGGTCGGCGTCGACGAATCGTCACCGCAGGCGACGCCGACCAGCCCCACCACCAGGATCACGAGAAACAGACGGCGCATTCCGCAGAGGTTAGGGGCCGCCCGGGTGTCGGCGCCCCAATCGCCTTCGCCGGGAAGGCCGGGTCTGGGATCATCACCAGGTGATCGTCTCCCGCAGCCTGCACCGCCGCGTCCTCTTCCTCGAATGGTCGACGATCGCGTGGAACTCCGGAGAGGTCGTCGTGGCCGTCGCCCTCGGCATCGCCGCCCGATCGCTCGCGCTGGTCGCCTTCGGGCTCGACTCGCTGGTGGAGGTGTTTGCCTCCCTCGTCGTAGTGTGGCACGCCACCGAAGGTGTCGACCCGGCTGCGGCAACACGCACCCGTCGCGCCCTCCGTCTTGTGGGGGCCGCCTTCGCGGTGCTGTGCGTGGTCCTGGTGATCGGTGCGGCTCGGGTGCTGAGCACGGGCCACCGGGCAGCCGAGTCCCCGTGGGGCATCGCCTACCTGGCAATGGCGGCCGCAGCGATGTTCGGGCTTGCGGTGGCCAAAGCGCGCACCGCCGACGAGAACGGCTCGAAGCCCCTAGCCGCCGAGGCGACACTGACCCTGCTCGACGGGTTCCTGGCGAGCGGGATCCTCACCGCACTGGCCCTCAACGCCACGCTGGGGTGGTGGTGGGCCGACCCGGTGGCCACCCTGACGATCGCTGCCGCCTGTGCTCGAGAAGCGCGGGAGAACTGGCGCGACAGCACCCACCATCACTGATCAGGTGCCGACGGCGGTCCGATCGATGAATCCTCCGAGGTAGCGGCCGCCGAGGGCATCCCGGACAAGCCGGAGCATCAATCGGGGATGGCTCTTCAGGCCATCCAGCGCGTAGGGCAGCCACCCGTGCCCATACGGGACGTACACGCGGACGTGCTGGCGCTGCACGACGGCGAGCGTGGGCCGCACCGGCAACCCAAAGAGCAACTCGACCTCCGCCGGCGTGCCGGCATCGGAGAGTATCCCGAGGGCCGCGGACGCCAGGCGGGCGTCGTGGGTGGCGATGCGAACCGGTGCCGTCGTGCCGGCCACCGCACGGGTGACGGCCAGGAACCCTTCCGCCGGGTCCAGGTCGGTCCAATCCGGATCGGGCCACTGTCCCTTGACGATGCGCACCGCCAGCCCCCTCGCCGAGAGCGCCCCGGCATCGGCGGGGCTCCGCCGCCATCGGCCAGGGATCGTGATGCCAAGTCCGCCGTGGCCCCCGGGGAGCGACTCGATCAGATCGAGTGTGGGGCCGACGGTGTCGTGGCCGAGAGAGTCGAAATGCACCCCTACCCCCGCCGCCCTCGCCCGGGCGACCAGGTCGGCGACCACCGTGTGGTGGTAGCCGACCGAAGGCGCCTTCACCGAGATGTAGTCCCCGCCGCGGAGACCGAGGTCATCGATCGCCGATGCGTGCTGAGCGGCGACGGCTGCCGGGTCCTCGGCGACGCCGTCCCAATACGCGAGAGTGATGCCGTAGCCCCGCTCCAAGAGGGCGTCGGCTATACGCCGGGCATCGCCGAGGTTTGGCCCGGCGACGTACCCACGACCGGCCCGGGCGGCCAGGCGATTCGCTCCCGATCTGACGGCGCGTCGCACCGCGCCGGTCATGGACGGCCCTCCCGCCAGAGGAACCGCCGGCCGAGAGAACGGGCGGCATCCCAGCCGAGCCACGCTGCCCCAAGAGGGGTGTGCGGATACACCCTGACGGCGGCGAAGGGCCGCTCGGCGCTCGTCCACCGGCGTGTCCAAGGTGTGGCCGTGCCGAGGAACTCCATGGAACGCAGGCCCCGGCCGACGGCATCGGTGAGCGATCCTTCGAGGACCAACATGCCGGGTGAGGCGGCGGCGAACCGCTCGTCGTAGCCGATCTTGAGAAGCCACAGCCGGTTGTCGGCCTCGACGGCGACCACGGCGGCCGCCGCCACTCCGCCGATCTCGAGAAGGCCGATGCGCAGCTCCTTGCGTTCGACCGATCGACCCGCATACGCGCTGAAGAACGCGCCGAGGGCCTCGTGGTGCCGCAACGCCGTCCCGGAACGACCCTTCCATCCAGCCGCCTCAACGCGGAGCACCTCGTCCCAGAGGGGGCGGAGGTCGTCGGGTGAGGCGGGAGTATGCATTTCGAAGGCGACGGCTCCGATGCGCTCGGCGCGGCGTCGTGCCCGCCTCAGGTCGCTGCGGAGGCTGGCGGAGAGGACTCGGTCCAGCCCGGTCGCACCGGTGGGGATCTCCAGAGTCGGACATGGCCGGGGCGAACGGGTCACCACTCGGCATCCGCCGGTGTGACGCAGCCCATCGAGCACCAGCCAATCGGCATCAAAGCTGCGCAACACCATGGGCAGCCGCAACGAGGCGAGCGCGTCGAGCAGCCGGCGCAGGGATGGAGCGTCCCGGTAAACAAAACCACCGGGCTCGCCGTGGTGTCGCTGGCCGAGCAGCTCGAGCCTCGCAAACGGTTTGCGCGACCGCCACAGCGGCGCGGCGCCGACCAGCTCGTCGGATTCGAACACGCACACGATCAGGGGATCGCCAGAGGCGCTCAGATGCTCGACCGCCGACACCACCCAGTGGTGGCTGAGGACCGGTGCACCAGGATGGGCGTCGAGCCGATCCCACGCATCGCCGAGCCCGGCGACCTCATCGGCCCTCCTCACGACTGTTACTTCCACGGGTGCTCCGTCCCCAAGCGTCGCGACATGCACGGCCGTCGACATCGTCGCGGCCGCCCCCGTGACCATCGGCGGCGAGCCATCGACGCTTGAGGCCGAGGGTGGACGCCAGGGCGGGCCCGCCTACAATCTCGATTCCGCTGGGGGTGTAGCTCAGCCCGGCAGAGCGCCTCCCTCGCACGGAGGAAGCCAGGGGTTCAAATCCCCTCACCTCCACTCAGCCGCTGTCCGCTAACCGCTATCCGCAAGACGCAAAGCGCATTGCGCAATGTGCAATGCGCAACACTCAGGCCTACCGGCCCTGGAGTTCCTTGCGCAGGCGCTCTTGCACCACCGTGGTCGTCAAGTCCGACCGGCTCCGCTCGACGAGCGCCCTGGCGACGTCGGTGGTCCGCCGCAGTCCACCGGTCATCCCATCGGGATAGTCGATCGTGGCCAGGAATTCGACGACGGTGTCCATCGCTTCGAGGATCGACTCGGCAGGCGTCAGCTCGCCGGCGCGCAGCAGATCCAGCATCCGCCTCCGCAACTCCCCCACCGCCTCGCCCAGGCCGTTGAGGTAGGCCGCCGGCTCCACACCGAGATCCTTGGGAAGGGGTATCGGCGCACCGAGGCCGAGGGCGGCGGTGAGCCGGGCTTCGGCGTACTCCTTGGCGGCATCGTGGATGAACCCGGCGTTACCCACATCGGGGTGTGGGGCTAGTACCCCCACCGCTTCCCGGAGCAGCGTGCCGGCCTCGTCCATCAGGACCTCCGCCTCGGCGGTCTGCCCGCGGTGCAGGGCTCGGATGGCGTTGGCCGACGCCCGTATCACCCTTCGGCAGTTGGCGAGACCCCGCTCACGGGCTCGGTACTTGTCGTCGAAGACCTCGGTGACCGCCAGCCGCAGGGGTTCGAGGTCGGGCGTCACGGGATCAGCGAGTCACGACGCTGATGTCCTCGTCGTCTTCAGGGCTACTCCACCGCGGGCCGGTCTGCTGGCCCTGCTTGATCTGGAGCAGCAGGGCGATGTACCCGCCGACGGCGATATCGACGATGAGGCTGGCGATCAGGATGACGCGTGACCCGGTGAACAGGGCCGTGCCGAGTGTCACCGGGACCAGAAGGATCAGCGAGATGAGCGCTGCCCGACGCCGGGCCAGGACTTGATCCCGATGGGTCACCTGGCCACGGGAGCGGGAGCGCGTGGGGCGGCCCGTACGGCGCAATGGTGGTCTCGACTGAGTCACTCGGGTGTCCTCCCCGGCGCGCCTCCGAAGGCGCCTGCTGTTCGCCTCAGTATGGAGCCGCACCCCCCCGTAATGCCAGCATTCCGACCTCAGTGAGCGGTGGGCAACCCCCCGAGCAGGCCCACGGCGTGCTCCAGGGCCGGTCCCACCACCTCCAGAGACTCCCGCGCTCCCGCAGGGGAACCGGGCAGGTTGAGCACCAGGGTCGTCCCGGCGATGCCGCAGACGCCGCGGGACAGCATGCCATGGGGGTTCACCCCGAACGTGGCGGCCCGCATCGCCTCGGCCATTCCAGGTGCCTCGCGCTCGATAACCCGCCGGGTCGCCTCCGGGGTGAGATCCCGTGGCGACATCCCCGTTCCCCCGGTGGTGACGATCAGATCGACCCGGCCGGCGAGGGCGGCACGCAGCGCCGCCTCCACGCTCTCGATCCCGTCGGGGACCACCTCGACCGTGGTCTCGAACCCGAGCCCGTTCAGCAGCTCGGCCACAGCCGGGCCGCTGCGGTCCTCCGCCTTGCCGGTGCTCACCCGGTCCGACACGGTGATGACGACTGCTCTCACCGGTGCCACTCCCCCGAGCGGCCGCCCGATTTGACGATCAAGCGGACCGGGCCGATCTCGGCGCCGCGTTCGAGCGCCTTCACCATGTCGTACA
>JAZDHM010000242.1:0-7665 GCA_043805935.1 Actinomycetota bacterium | reverse complement strand
CCCCGACCCGGACCTGGTGATACGCACCAGCGGCGAGTCGCGCCTGTCGGGGTTCCTGCTGTGGCAGGCGGCCTATGCCGAGTACTCGTTCGTGGACGTGCACTGGCCGGGATTCCGGCGGGTCGACTTTCTGCGGGCCCTGCGCGACTTCACCCGCCGGGAACGGCGGTTCGGAAGATAGTTGCCAGTTGCCAGTTGCCAGTTGCCGGCCAGACGCGCCTGCTACTCGAGGGTCTGACTGGAAACTAGAAACGGGTAACGCCTCGCTTTGCGAGGTCCGGTAACTAGTCAAGCCCCCCCGGGGACCGTCCGATGCCTCCTCGAATGGAGCGGGATCAACCCGTTCCGACGTCGAGGACACCGATGTACCCGAGTGTGGGAGCGCGGGCCGGGAGGGTTCGTCGCATCCGGATTCTGCGAGCCTGCGTCGTGGGCCTAGTGCTCGCGGCTCAGGTCGTCGTGTTCGGCCAGGCGACCAACCCCGGGGCTGCGCGGGCGGCTCCTGCGGTGGCCCAGACCTACTACACCCCCTACGAGGCCCAGCAGTACATCGGCATCCTGCGCACCATCGCCGACGATCCCGCCTGCTGCACCAGCCCGGTGATCTCCACGGTGTCGATCACCTCGGGTGCCAACGGGAACACGGTGTACTACGACCACTTCGAGGACGGATACGAGGCGGATCCACTGAATCCCGTCCAGGCGTCGACGCTGCTGTTGTCGATGAATGCCGGTGACGTCTGGACACAGACGTCGAACGTGCCCGTCGACGTGGGCGGGAGCCGCGGGGCGGGCAACTACTTCGATGGTCGGGATCGGGTCGTCTCCACGGCCCCGATCGCCATGACCCAGACCGGGTACGCCTCCGGCTCCGGGACGCTGCTGGCCGGCGGGGTGGCGGTGCTCGACGTCGACAAGTCCGGGATGCGCTTCGACGTCCCTGCGGGCGAGAACGCCGACTACAACCAGGTGTTCGAGTTCGTCGGCCTGGTGATCGTCGGCACCGCCGACGACACCACCGTCTCGCTCGATCTCGACGCCAACGGATCGTTCGAGTCGTCGTTCTCGCTCGACGAGGGAGAAACCCACCTCGTCAACGGCGGGGTCGAGTTGGGCGCCGCCGTCGAGTCGGACAAGCCCGTGGCGGTTTACGTGAGCACGGGAGACGTCGGCGCCAACTTCGAGGCACGAACCTTCGAGCTGTACCCGACGGCGATCTGGTCGGATCAGAGCGTCAGCCCCGTCGGGTCGTACTCGCTGGCGCTGGGCACCAGGGTGTTCCTCTTCAATCCGGGCAGCGCCGCGATCACCGTAGACGTGTTCACCGGCGGCGGCGGGACGTCGACGGTGGCGATCGGCGCCCGCGGCCAGGCCTCCTACCTGATGCCGGTCGACGCCGGCGCCCGGTTCACCAGCCAGGGGGGCCAGCCGTTCTTTGCTTTTCAGATGAGCACCACCGAGGGTTCGAGCACCTCGGCCTACGACTGGGGCTACACCCTCGTTCCCGGCCAGGCGATCACCCCGTCGGTGATCGTGCCCTACGCCCCCGGATCGGAGGGGGCGACGCAGAACTACAGCCCGGTGTGGGTAGCCCCGTCGGCCAACACCACCCTCTACGTCGACCGGGACGGCGACCCCGCCACCGGCGCCAACGTCGACTCGATCGGCAACCACTACGACTTCTCGTGCTCGGTGACGGCCTTCGCCTCGGTCACCGTGTACGACGACGGGACGACCAACTGCTACCTCCCCAGCCAGTCGTCCGCGTCCGGTGGAGATCACGATCTGACCGGGGCGCGCTTCTACACGCTCGATGGGGCCCGGCTCGCCGCAGCTTGGGGGCAGCGCCCCAACTACACGGGAGGGGCGCCGGCGCTCGACATGGGTACGACGATCCTTCCCTTCCCCGAGATCATCATGACCAAGTCGTCGGTGCTCAGCGACGACCAGGACGACGACGGGCTCGCCGACGCCGGTGACGAGATCACCTACACCATGTCGATGCAGAACCTGGGGATCCTCGACGTGTCTTCGGTCGTCGTCACCGACGAGACGCCGGAGAACACGAGCTACGTGGCGTCTTCGACGACCCTCGATTCTGTCGCCCAAGCCGACGACGGGGGATCGTGGTCGCCCCCGCCGCTGGATGCCGATTCACCGTCGGGCGGCCTGGTCGTCGGGACCATCATCGCCGGCGACACCCGCGTCGCCGAGTTCTCGGTGATCGTCGACACGCCGATCCCGTTCGGGATTTCCGAGGTGGCCAATACCGCCGTGATGGTCACCCAATACGGCCCCACCTCGGCCACCAACCGCCGGCCGCTCGACGTCCCGCCGCTCCACCTCGTGAAGTCCTCGTCGCCCGATCACTCACCGGTGCAGTCCGGGGACACGATCACCTACACGATCGAGGTGCACAACGGCGAGGCGGCGTCCCAGACCGGTGTAGTCGTCACCGATGCCCTCCCGTCCGGGGTGTCATACGTCGGGGGATCGGTGGCGGCCGACGTCGACGGCACCCCGGTAGCGGTGGGTCCGCCTCCGGCGCTCGTCTCCGGCCTGACCTTGCCCGCCGGCGGCATGCTGACGATCACGTTCGACGTCACCGTCGATTCCCCGATCGCCACCGGAACGACCGAGTTCCTCAACACCGCATCATCGCGTTCGGACCAGTACCCGACGCCGCAGTCGGCTTCCGTGGCCGATCCGGCCAGCCGCTCCGCCGACTTGTCACTGACCAAGGTGGACGACGAGGTGGCGCCGCTGCACCCGGGTGACCGGTTGGTCTACACGATGACCGTCACCAACGCCGGGCCCGATGAGGCCGCCGACGTGGTGGTGGTCGACACCCTGCCCGTCGGGGCCACCTTCGTCCCGGGGGCGAGCGACCTCTCCTGTGCCGAGGCTCCGGCAGGGACGATCACCTGCTCGCTGGGTGACCTCGGGGTGACGTCGACGTCCTTCGAAGTGGCGGTCGACGTCGGCTCTTCGGTGGACGGCGTCATCACCAACACCGCGACCGTGTCTTCAAACACCCCGGAGGGCGATCCGGGCGACGAGACGGATGACGAAGACACCGTCGTGGACCTTCCCCCCTCGATCAGCGTCGTCAAGGACGTCTCGTCATCGTGGGTGTCCGAGCCGGGCGGCAACGTGACCTTCTCGGTGAGCGTCGTCAATGGCTCGACGGAACCGGTGACCCTGACCTCACTGTCGGACGACGTCTTCGGCGACCTCCTCGACTCCGGCAACACCGCGGTGACCTCCAACACGTGCCCGTCCGCGTCGACGCTGATCGCGGCCGGCGGCACGTTCACATGCGGCTTCGACGCCCTCGTGGCCGGTGATGCCTCGGAGCCCGATCACGTCGACTTGGTGACCGCCATCGCGGTCGACGACGACGGGTCGTCCGACTCGGCCTCCGACGACGCTTCCGTCGCCTTCATCGATGCCGAGCCGACGGTGTCGATCGCCAAGGGCGCCTCACCGGATTCGGTCGACGAGCCGGGTGGCACGGTGACCTTTGGGCTCACGATCACCAATCCGTCGGGCGAGTGGCTCGTCCTCGACTCTCTGGTCGACTCGGTGTTCGGTGATCTCCTCGACGGCTCCAATCCGGGCGTCTCGTCGAACTCGTGTGTTTCACTGCCGGCGTCGTTTGCCAGCGGTGCGGCGTTCGGCTGTTCGTTCGATGCCGTGGTCGTCGGCAACGCCTCCGGCGCGGATCACTCCGACACCGTGACCATCACCACGCACGACGACGAGGGGGGAGTCGCCACCGACGAATCGATGGCACAGGTCGGCTTCGACGACGTCGCCCCGGCGATCGCCGTGAGCAAGGAGGCGTCGGCGGCGACGATCACCGAGCCGGGAGATCGGGTGACCTTCGGGGTGACCGTGGAGAACCTTTCGGTCGAGCCGGTGACGATGGCCGTCCTCGTCGACGACGTGTTCGGTGACCTGCTGGACCCAGGGAACGCCGCGGTGGTCTCCAACACCTGTCCGGCACAACCGGCCGTGGTGGCGGTCGGGGAGTCGTTCGTCTGCTCGTTCGCCGCGGATCTCGCCGGTCTGTTTGGTGCTCCCGATCACGTCGACACGGTCACCGCCACCGTCGCCGATGACGACGGCAATGCCGTCGAAGAGTCCGACGCCGCCGCCGTGTCGTTCACACCCGCAGGGTCCTCGATCGGTGGGGTGGTGTTCATGGACACCGACCGGGATGGTGTGATGGACGCCGGTGAGGCCGGCCTGGCAGCGGTGGGCCTGGTCATCACCGATTCGGGAGGCGGCGGATCGATCGCCGTCATCACCGACGGCCACGGGGGATGGTCGGCCGCCGTGCTACCCGGCGCGGTCTCCGTCTCCGTGGACGCGAGCACCGTGCCGGCCGACTTCGATCTCACCACCGCCAATGCCTACCAGTCGGTCACCGCGATGGCGGGGGAGTCGGTAGCCGCTGACGACGTCGGCTACGCACCGCCGACGGGGTCGATCGCCGGGCTGGTGTACCTCGACCTGGACCACGATCCCGATCGTGATCCGGGTGAGCCGCCCCTCGCCGGCGTCGTGGTCGACCTGCTCGACGGCGGGGTGATCGTGGCGACGACCACCACCGCGTCCAACGGCTCATACGGCTTCGACGGCCTCGTTCCGGCCACGTATGTCGTCAGGGTGGACGGAGCCACCGTGATTGCGGAGGTCGAGATCTCGGTGGACCCCGACGGGACGCTCGACGAGGAGACGGACGTCGCCGTGCCCGCCGGTGGAGCGGTGGTTGGGCTCGACTTCGGCTACTCCGGCACGGCATTCGTCGGCGACACCGTCTGGGCCGACGAGGACGGTGACGGAGTCCAGGATGAGGGCGAGGGGCCGATCGCCGATGCGACGGTGACGCTCACCTGGGCGGGGCCCGACGGCGTGTTCGGCAACGACGACGACTACGAGTACCCGTCGCTGCAAACCGGCGACGCCGGCGAGTACGGATTCGCCGGGCTTCCGCCGGGGACCTTCCGTCTCGAGGTCGATGGCTCGACCGTTGGCACCGCCATGTCGGCGACGACGCCGACGATCATCACGACCGTCCTCGGGCCCGGCGAGTCGTTGCGCACCGCCGACTTCGGGTTCGCCGGCGATGAGGCCCTTCCGTACACGGGCATCGCCGCCGATCGTTTCCTGCTCGCCGCCGCGGTGCTCCTTCTGATCGGCGGGGCGGTGCTGGCCGACGGGCATCGACGAGACCGGGAGTGGGATCTAGCGATCTGGCGGGTGGGCGGGTGGCGCTGATCGCCGGTCGGGCCCACGGCGGCGCCGAATCGCTCAAGCGAGCCGAGATCTGGTCGATGATGATGGTGGCGCCGTGAGGCGTCGTATTGCGCTTCCTCCCTGAGGACGGAACGGCCATCCCCCCGGTGGCCGTTTCGTCATCTTCGGGCTGCCAGCTTCCAGCTACCAGCAAGACCATGCGTTGCCCGTTGCCCGCAAGACCGTTACCAGTTGCCAGTTTCCAGTTGCCAGTAAGACAGACACCGGCCGGGTCTCGCGCTTCGTCGTACCGGTTGCCCGCCCCGTCTGGCTGATGACCGACGACTGAGGACTGATGACTGACCACACCCGTGCCCCGACGCCCGTCCCCCGTCGCCCGCAAGAGCCGCGGCTTCTGGTTATCGCCTTGCGCCATTCGCTCGTCTGTCGAAGGTCGAATCGCTGTCCCGCACCGATCGGTCTCCGCCGCGCCTGGGATACAGTGCCCGCATGGAGGTCACCGTTGCCCGCTCGCCGATGCGGATGCTGGGATACGCCGCACTGGCGGTGCCGGCGATTCTCCTGGCGGTGGACATGATGGTTGCCCATCGCTGGTTCCCCGATCCCGATGCAACCACCCAGGTGGCCGGGTCGACGCTCGACGATGCCGGGAACGTCGTCGACGTGACCACCAGCCAACTCACCGTCGATGGGCGTGCCCAGCATCGGCGCGACCTCGCGGTGGGGATGACCCTGCTGCTCGGTGGGGTGGCGGCGATGGTGTGGTCTCTGAAAGAGCTGGTTCACCCCACGGTGATCCTCCGGGCCGATGGCGACGGTCTGTCATTGCGATTGGACGGTCCGGGTCATCCCCCGCGGCTGTTTCCCTGGGACGACGTGGTCGAGGTCCGTTCCGGGGTCCGCGACGACGACGGGGCAGAGCTGCCGGTGCTCTCGTTGCGTCTGGCGGACCCCGATCTCGTTCCCCCCGATCCCGCGGGCGGTGAGGCCGACCCCCCATGGCTCCATCTCTTTGCCGACGAGTGGGACACCCCGGCGCACCAGGTGGCTCCCCTGCTCGACCAGTTGACGAGGAGGGTGCGGCCCGACGGCGGCGACGAATGAACCCGGTCGGCGCTCACGTGCCCTCGGCCGACCCGCTCGGCGAGGCGGCCGCCCGGAAGGCCGACGTGGTCCAGACGTTCCTCTCCAACCCGCAGTCCTGGAAGGCGCCGACGCCACGCGAGGACGCCGCGGCGCTGGCGGCATCGCCCATCCGGTTGTACATCCACGCCCCCTACCTGGTCAACGTCGCCTCACCGAACAACCGGATCAGGATCCCCAGCCGCAAGATCCTGGCCGACACCCTGGTGGCTGCCAAGGCTGTAGGGGCCGCAGGCGTGATCGTCCACGGTGGCCACGTGGGTGACGACGAGGCGGTGTCGGTCGGCTTCGAGCGTTGGCGCAAGGCACTCGAGTCGGTCGAGATCACCGTGCCGATCCTTCTGGAGAACACCGCCGGCGGCGGCAACGCGGTGCTGCGCGAGCTGGACGGGTACGGCCCACTCTGGCAGGCGATCGGCGGGACCGAGGTCGGGGTGTGCATCGACACCTGTCACGCCTGGGCGGCCGGAGAGGATCTGGCCACGGTCGTGGAGCGCCTCCGGGCGATGACCGGGCGGATCGACCTCATTCACTGCAACGACTCGCGCGATCTGCTCGGCAGCCACCGGGACCGCCACGCCAACCTGGGTGATGGCGAGATCCCCGGGGAGTTGCTGGCGGCAGTGGTCAGGGAGGCCGGCGCCCCGATCATCGTCGAGACACCTGGCGGCGCCTCGGATCAAGGCGCGGACATCGCCTGGGTGCGGGCGCACTTGTAGGGCCTCGCTGCGCGAGGGCGGCAATGAGCGAAAGGCGATGAGCGAAAGGCGATGGGCGAAAGGCGATGAGCGAGAGGCGCGGCTCTTGCGGGTGTCGGGTGTCGGGTGTCGGGCGTCGGGCGTCGGGCGACGAACGGCGAAACCCGGATGACGTGCCTCTTGCGGGTGACTGGCAACGGGAAACGGGGAACCTCTTGCCGGCAGCCGGCAGCCGGCAGCTGGCAGCGGGGAGCGGGTGTCGGGCGTCAGGTGTCGCCTGTCGGACGGTCTTGCTGGTAGCTGGCAGCTGGAAGCCGGTAGCTGGGAGACGGCAACACCATCGGGGCGCCCTGTGGGCGGCCCCGATGGAGAGAGAGTGAGGGAACGGATTCAGCTCTCGAGGTACCTCGCCAACGCTTCCTTGGTCAGGTCATCACCGACGGCGAATGCCTCGACGTACGCATGGGCGTCGCCGTCACGGAACTGCACCGGCGGGCTCTTCATGAAGTAGGAGGCCGGGGCGAGCAGCGGTCCGCCGATCCCGCGGTCCAGCGCCAGC
>JAZDHM010000241.1:0-3966 GCA_043805935.1 Actinomycetota bacterium | reverse complement strand
GTGCAGAGGATGGAGCGACCGGGTGTTCTTGGGTCAGTACCAGCACAACGTGGACGACAAGGGGCGTGTCGTCATGCCCGCCAAGTTCCGCGAGGGGCTGGAACACGGGCTGGTCGTGACCAAGGGCCAGGAACGCTGCGTGTACGTCTTCCCGCTCGACCGCTGGGAGGAGGAGGTGGCCAGGGTCAACCGGTTGCCCCGGACCAAGACGCCGAATCGCAACTACGCGCGGACGTTCTTCGGATCGGCCGCCGATCAACAGATGGACAAACAGGGGCGCGTGCAGATTCCGCAGGCGCTCCGGACCTATGGCGGCCTGGACAAGGACGTGGTCGTGGTGGGGGTCGCGGACCGGGTGGAGATCTGGAACGCGGCGGATTGGGCGGCCCTCTCGGAGACGGCGGACGAGTTCTACGCCGACATCCAGGAGGCCCTCAGCGAGGAAGGAATCTGAACGATGAAGGCGCTCGACCCAGTGTCAGCTCCCCGGATGCCAAGTGGAAAGCCCCTTACTCCGCCCGCTTCCATCATGGCGCCAGCGCTCCGGGGAGCTGACCGTGGGCCGAGCCCTTCCCCCGTATCACGTGCCGGTGATGGTGGATCGGGTCGTCGAGTGGCTACGCCCGCTCGACGGCTCCACGATCGTCGATGCGACCTTCGGGGGAGGGGGCCACAGCGCGGCAATCCTCGACGCCCTGCCCAGCGCCCGGGTGGTGGCGATCGACCGGGATCCCGACGCGGCGACCGTCGCACCGGCTCTCGGCCCCAGGCTGTCGTTCCACCGGTCGGACTTCAGGGAACTCGCAACCGTGCTCGACGAGGAGGGAATCGATGATCTCGATGGAGCCCTATTCGACCTCGGCGTTTCCTCGCATCAGCTCGACGTGGGGGAGCGAGGGTTCTCCTATCGACGGCGCGGACCTCTCGACATGCGCATGGGGCCGGAGAGCGGGCTCACGGCGGATGAGATCGTCAACCACTGGCCGGAGCGGGAGCTCGCCGGCGTCCTCCGCCGTTTCGGCGAAGAGCAGCACGCCGCCCGCATCGCCGCATCCATCGTCCGTGCTCGTCCGATCGCGGACACGACGCAGCTGGCCGACGTCGTCGCCGGGGCCGTGCCGGCTCGGGCCGGGTACCGCGGACATCGGGCTCGACGGACATTCCAGGGCATTCGCATCGCCGTCAACGATGAGCTCGCGGCACTCGGTGACGCGCTCGACGTCGCCGTGCGGATGCTGCGACCCGGAGGCCGGATCGTCGTGATCTCGTATCACTCCCTCGAGGACAGAATCACCAAGAGGCGCTTCGCCTCAGGGGCGGCCGGCTGCGTGTGCCCGCCGGACTTCCCGGTCTGCGTGTGCGGCACGACCGCCGGACTGCGCGTTCTCACCCGCCACCCGGAGCGCCCCTCCGAGGCGGAGGTGACCGCCAACCCCCGGGCACGCAGCGCCCGGCTGCGCGCCGCGGAGAAGGTCTGACATGGTCGCCCGGACCCAGCCGCTGGTCCTGCCGCTCCCGCGTCGGCGGGAGTTCCACGTCCTCATCGGGCCCAGGGCCGGCCCGCGGCGGATCGGCGGATGGATCGCTCTGGCGATCACCGTGGCCGCGTCGTTCCTCCTGTTGATCTCGTCCCGGATCGCTCTCGACCGCAGCGCCTTCGTGCTCGAGGACGTGGAACGGGACATCGCCAGCCAGGAGGCGCGGTACTGGGACCTGCGCCTCCAGGTGACGGATCTGCAGTCGCCGGATCGGATCGCCGACCTGGCGGCCCAGATGGGGATGGTGTACCCCGCGGAATTGCACACCGTCGATGTGCCCGGCCTGGGCGACCCCGGGCCGGGCATCGAGGAGCGCTGGGCCGATCTCAAGGCGCTGCTGGGAGCTCAGCCGTAGGAGGGCCCGGCGGCGGTCCGCCGGGCGGAGTACCGAGGAGCGGGGCGGCGGCAACGGCCGGCGCCGAGGAGGAGCGATCTCATGGACGAGCGGCCGCGCCGCGGGTCGGGCACCCGTCTGGCCACGGTCGGCGTGGTGCTGGTGCTGGCATGGACGATGGTCGGCTACCGGCTGACCGTCGTCCAGGGCGCCCGCGCCGAAGAGTTCGCCGCCAGGGGCCTCGACCAGAGGTTGCAGCACCGGACACTCCCTGCCGACCGGGGCACGATCTTCGATCGCGACGGACGGGAACTGGCCGTGTCGGTGGAGTCGGTGTCGGTGTACGCCAACCCGTTCGAGATGCAGGACCCCGCCCGGGTGGCGTCGCTCCTCGCTCCGCTCGTCGGACGCGACATGATCGACCTGCTCGCCGACTTCACCGACGGTTCTGCCTTCGTGTACGTGGCCAGACAGATGGACCCGGCGGACACCCAGGCGATAAGGGACGCCGAGCTCCCCGGGGTCTACTTCCTGACCGAGCCGAAGCGGGTGTATCCGACGGCTGAGCTGGCGGCCCACGTCGTCGGGTTCGTACGGGAGGCCGACAACGTCGGGCTCGAGGGCCTCGAGCTGCAGTACGACAATGCGCTGTCGGGCACGCCGGGGGAACTGCTCGTCGAACGCGATCCGGCCGGCCGGGTGATCCCCCAGGGCGAGTACCGCGTCGTTCCCGCCGAGCCGGGGAGCGATCTGGTGCTGACCATCAAGAGCGAGATCCAGTACGCCGCGCAACAGGCCCTGTCCGAGGCGATCGAGCGGACCGGGGCGGTTTCAGGCTCGGTCGTCGTCATCGATCCGGAGACGGGCGAGGTGCTGGCGATGGTCTCCCTCCCCTCGTACGACCCGAGCGACCGCGCCTCGATCGACGAGGACGCGGTGCGCAACCGGACGGTGACCGACGTGTTCGAGCCCGGATCGACCCAGAAGCTGGTCACGATCTCGGCGGCCTTGGAGGCCGGGCTGGTGACCCCCGACACGCTCTTCGACATCCCAGACAAGATCGAGATCGACGACACCACCTTCGAGGACTCGACCATCCACCCGAGCACGCTCACGGTGTCCGAGATCGTCGCCAACTCGTCCAATCTCGGCACGATCCTGGTCGGCGACCTCCTCGGGGCCCGGCTGCTCCAGACCTTCATGTCCGCGTTCGGGGAGGGCACGATGACCGGCATCGACTTCCCCGGCGAGGTCGGCGGCGCCCTGCTTCCCTCCGACGAGTGGTGTCCCACGACCTGTCTCGCCGGCACCTCGATCGGGTACCACGTGGCGGTCACCCCACTGCAGATGGCGGCGGTGTACGCCACGATCGCCAACGACGGCGTGTGGGTGCAGCCACACCTGGTGCGCGAGATCGTCGACGGATCGGGGACGAGGACTGCCATGAAAGCCCTCGAGCGGCGCGTGGTCTCCCAGACCACCGCGGAGGAGATGCGGGCGATGCTCGCCCAGGTGGTCGAGCAAGGGACCGGATCCCTTGCCTCGGTCCCGGGATACCGTGTCGGTGGAAAGACCGGCACGACGGAGAAGTACCTGGCGGACACCCAGTCGTACAGCGAGGATCAGGTCGTTGCCAGCTTCATCGGCATGGCACCCATCGACGACCCCAAGGTCGTGATCGCGGTGGTGCTCGACTCGCCGGTGGAGTACGCCACCGGAGGCAGTGGCGCCGCCCCGGTCTTCTCCGCGGTCATGCTCGCCGCCCTCAACCAGCTGGGAGTGCCCCAGGATGCCCCCTGAGCCGACTCCGCTCGCCGGGCTCGCCGTCGCGGTCGCCGGGCGGTTGGTCGGCGACGGCACGCCGGTCGTGACCGATGTCACCCACGACTCGCGGACGGCCGGCCCCGGTGTGATGTTCGTGGCCATTCGCGGGCATGCCGTGGATGGCCATCGGTTCGTGCCCCAGGCGGTCGCCGCCGGCTCCCCGGCGGTGTGCGTCGAGGATCCCGCCGCGGCTGGCGGCTCGCCGGCGATCGTGGTGCCCGACACGCGTGCCGCCCTGGGCCCTCTCGCGGCACGGGTGCATGGCAACCC
>JAZDHM010000240.1:0-3535 GCA_043805935.1 Actinomycetota bacterium | reverse complement strand
CGCCGGGGCGGACGTCACGATGATGGCGTCGGTCCTGCTCCGCCACGGGTCGGGTCGCCTCGAGGAGATCCACGACGGCCTGCTCGAGTGGCTCGAGACCCACGAGTACGAGTCGGTGGAGCAGATGAAGGGCTCGATGAGTCAGGCGGGCGTGCCCGACCCGGGTGCTTTCGAGCGTGCCAACTACATGGAGACCCTGGCGTCGTACGTCGTCAGGTGACGGGGATTGGCCGTTCCCGGCACTTCACGACCTATGCCCCGAATGTATCGGGGTCTTCGTACACTGCCGCCGATGACGGTCCTTACCGACGATATCCGTCGAGCCCTCACCGTCGGACGGCTCGGCCACCTCGCGACGATCGATCCCGACGGCGGCCCACAGGTCAGCGTCGTGTGGATCGGCCTGGACGGGGACGACATCGTGATCGGCCACTTGGGGGGCGGCCGCAAGTTGGCCAACGTTGCCCGTGACCCGCGAGTCGCCCTCACCGTCGAGTGCGACGGCGCCAACCCCATCGGCATGGGCAACTACCTGATCGTGCACGGCACAGCCTTCCTCGTCGAGGGGGGAGCGGCCGACTTGCTGCAACGGCTGGCCGAGGTGTACATCGGCCCGGGCGTGAAGTTCCCTCCATTCGACGATCCACCGCCGGGCCACGTCATCCACATCACGCCTCAACGGATCGGGGGCACGGGGCCCTGGGCCGACTGAAGGGAACACCCGGTCGGAGGTCGGACCCTCCCCTGAAGGGGAGGTGGCCCGGAGGACCCTAGGGGACGATCCGCGACCTCATTGTGTCTTTCGTGCCGCGGTGCTTTCCCTGCGGGTCGCTGGACCGTACCCAGCGGCTAGAAGATGACCTTGAAGAGCTGGGTGAAGAGGAAGCCGAGTATCAGGCAGGCGGGAAACGTGAGTACCCAGGTCACTACGATCTGTCGGCTCACACCCCAGTTGACTGCTGAGAGTCGGCGGGTGGCACCGACACCCATGATCGCGGTGCCGATGGTGTGTGTGGTGCTCAGGGGGATGCCAAAGCGCGAGGCCGTCAGGATGGCTATGCCGGCAGCGGTCTCGGCGGCGAAACCGTTCACCGGTTCCAATCTGGTGATTTTGTTGCCCATGGTTCTGATGATGCGCCAACCGCCCAGAGCCGTTCCCAGAGCCATGACCGAGCCGCACAGCAGCATCACCCACAGCGGTATTTGAAACGTTGACGTGGCACCGCCGAGTAGAAGTGCCAAGGCGAAGACCCCCATGAACTTCTGGCCATCGTTGCTGCCGTGGCTGAACGCCATGAAGGCGGCGGACAGGATCTGGAGCCGCCCGAAGAGCCGGTTGGCGCGGGAGCGCCTCGTATCGCGGAAGATCCAGGAGATCCCCACCATGATGAGGAACGCCAGGCCAAAGCCCACAATGGTGGACACGCCTAGGCCGATCAGCACCTTGCGCCAGCCCTCCCAGAGCAGCACCGAGGTGCCAGCGGTGGCCAGACCCGCTCCGGCCAGCCCTGCCAGTAGTTCATGCGTCTCGCTGGTGGGGATACCGAAGAACCAGGCCGCCATGGTCCACACCACTATGGTCAGCATGGCGGCTGCCACCGTCTCCAGGGTGATGACTTCAGTTTGAACGACGCCCTTGCCGACTGTGGTGGCCACCGCTGTGCCCGTGATCAACACGCCGGCCATGTTGAGTACCGCCGCCATCAGCACTGCCTTGAATGGCGTGAGCACTCTGGTACCGACCACGGTGGCTATCGCGTTGGCGGCATCGGTCAGGCCGTTGGTGAACTCTGCTGCCAAGACGAGCAACAGCACCACGATCAGGCCAACTGTCACTGCTGTACCCGAATTGAGGGGAGCACAGCGGGGCCGAAGGCAGCCGCGGCGACGATGATCACGACCGAGACCGCCCCGGTCGTGTTCGTCGTGTCCGCCCGCCGCCCGTCCATCACGCGTGCTTCACGACGACGCCTTCGAGAACCTGCGCCAGGTGCTTACACCGGTCGATCGAGTCTTCGAGCCTCTCGTAGATCGACACCCACCTGATGACCTCGATCGCGTTGGGTTCCTCGGTGAACAGGCGATGGAGCGCCTCGGCGTAGAGCACGTCACCTCGTTTCTCCAGGCGGCGCACCCGCTCGGTGTGCTCGGTGACCCCGTTGTGCCCTTTCAACTGACCGAAGGCCGCCTCCACCTCGGCCAGCGAATCGGCCAGGATGGCTGCAATCTCGGGCACGTCGGGCCTTAGTGCCACCGCGTGGTAGATCTCCAGGCCCCGCGCCATCCCATTGATCTCATCGATGATGTCGTCACACTGGGTCGCGAGCGCATAGATGTCGTCCCGGTCGAGGGGGGTGATGAAGCTGACGTTCAGCTTGGCGATGAGGTCGGCCAGCAGGTCGTCGCACTCCTCCTCGATCGCCTTGATCCGCTCGGCATACTCGGCGCGATGCTCATAGTCGGCGAGCAGTTGAACGAACACGACGGCCCCGGCGCGCACCTTGCCGATCAGACTGCTGAGGAGCGCGAAGTACTTGTCCTCACGCGGGATGAAGCGGACCAACGATGCTCCCATCGCTTCCGGACCGTTGACGACACTACCGGACCCCCGCGGCCCGCCGGCCGGCCGGTCGGCTCCACGTGGCGGGTCGGAGGTCCCGAATGAGGGACCGGCGGTGCACCCGGCGCGCCGACCGCCGGTGCGGCCTACAGGCCCCTCGCCCACACTGCGACGGAGTTGAACTCGAAGCCGGAGCCGGCAAACGCATCGGTGAGCCACTCGACCGCGGGGACCATCACCTTCATCTCGGCAACGTCCGCCTCCACGGCCCGATCGACCAGCGCGAGCACCATGGCCCGGGCGTCGTCGGCCGTTGTTTCCAGCCAGTGGACCTGGAACACGCCGTCGTCGTCCACTTCGCAGATCGCCCAGCCGGGACGGCCCTCGACCAGGTTGTGGTTCCTGGCGGCGAGAGAGAGGTGGTCGACCGTCATCGTCCGCCACACCCAGGCGATCGGGAGTAGCCCGCGTGCCGCCCGGGCGAGTTCCCCGGTCGACCAGGAGAGGAAGGCCGGCTCCGCCTCGGCCGATGGGGCGTCATCGAGGCGCTCCAGCGCCGGTACCCGGACGCCCCCGTTCCCCGCGGGGACCGGGGAGGCGTCCCCGATCGCCCGCTCACCGCGGCGCCAATCCGAGATCCTGCGAAAGCCCGTTGCGGTGACCTGCGCCTGACTGGCGGTGTTGCGTTCGTCGATGGCGAGCCGGACGATCCGGGCGCCCCGGGTACGGGCCCACTCCCACATCGCCTCGCCGAGCGCGGTGCCGATCCCCATGCGCCGGTGATCGGGGTGCACTCGCATGCCCTGGGCCCACGCCTGGGCAGGCCCCACCATGGCGACCCGGCCCATCGCCACCGGGATCCCGTCGAGTTCGGCGATCATCACGGTGCCGGCCTCCTCGGCCAACCAGTCGAGGAAGGCGTCGGCGACGTAGTCGCCCCATGAGAAGGTGTCGCGGGTCCATGCCGCGATGGCG
>JAZDHM010000239.1:0-8270 GCA_043805935.1 Actinomycetota bacterium | reverse complement strand
GCCCCGGTCAGCGTGATGCGATACGCCTTGGAGGCGCAATTGGTGCCCGAGACGGTGTCGAGGCCGCTGACCGTCACGACGCCCACCCGGTACCCGGGGAGGCTCGACTGGTACGACGTGGCATACGAGGCGGTGAGGGTGCCGGACTGGCATGCCGCCACCGCGGTGTTGCCCGCTCCGAGGGAGCCGGAGCCGACGTCGAGGCTGGCGGCCATGCCGTAGACGCCAGCGAAGACCGTCCCTCCCACGAGCAGGGCGATCAGATAGCGCTTCATGAGTGGTGTCCCCTTCGAGGAGCGACTGTCGGCAGTGAATCGGCAGAGGCACCCGGCGGTTGAGCGGAAACTCCCCAAGAATCCTTTTCCGGATTATGGATTGGGCCGGAGGGGCGTTGAGGCGACTCATGCCACATCCAGCTCGAATATCTGCTCACCGTGCCCGTCGGAGGTGGACAGCGAACCGCAACCGTGACTGGCGACTGGCGACTGGTGACGGGTGACCGGTGACTCGTGACGGGCGACGGGAGTCGGGTGAAGGGCGACGTAATCCGACATTCGAGGCTCGACAGAGCGAAAGGCGAAGGGCGAAACCCCGGGAGCGCGTATCTTGCGGGCAGCGGGAAGCGGGCAACGGGTGACCGACAACGGGTAACCGGCAACGGGGAACTGGTAACCGGAAAACGGATGGCCACCGCGATGCGGTGGCCATCCTCTCGAGCCGGAGCGGGGATTTGAACCCCGGACCTGCTCATTACGAGTGAGCTGCTCTACCCCTGAGCTACTCCGGCGTGGATCGATCCATGGTATCGGCCACCGGGACGGCCCGGTGAATCGGCCCTCCGACCGGGGCCGCCCGGGTGGTTGGTAACCTGCCCGCCCACGACGACGGGAAGCGTCACCTTGGCTGACCGGGCTACGTTCGAATCCGAGGTCATGCCGTTCACGCCGCAGCTGTACTCGGCGGCGCTGCGCATGACCCGAAACCCCGCCGACGCCGAAGACGTGCTCCAGGAGGCGCTGCTCAAGGCGTTCCGGGGTTATCACACCTTCGAAACGGGCACGAACCTGAAGGCCTGGTTATACCGGATTCTCACCAACACCTTCATCAACAAGTACCGGGAACGCACCCGGCGGCCGGCGGAGGTGGAACTCGGCGAGCTGGAGGACCTGTACCTGTTCAAGCGGTTGGGCGTCGAGGAGAGCACCGGTGGAGCGACCCGCAGTGCCGAGGAGGAGGCCCTCGACCGCTTCGTCGACGAAGACATCAAGGAGGCGCTCGAGTCGCTCCCGGAGAACTTCAGGATCCCGGTGCTGCTCGCCGACGTGGAGGGTTTCTCCTACAAGGAGATCGCCGACATCATGGACGTCCCCATCGGAACGGTGATGTCCCGGCTGCACCGTGGAAGAAAGGCCCTGCAGCGGGCGTTGTGGCGATTTACAGAGCAGCGAGGCGCCTCGGCATGAACTGCCACGAAGCACACGGCCACATGTACGGGTTCCTCGACCGCGAGACCGGAGTGGTCCGCCGCCTCCGGATCCGGTGGCATCTGTATCGGTGCCCCCCGTGCGGCAAGGGCTACGCCTTCGAGTACGCTCTCCGACTTCGAGTCAGACGAGGATGCAGCGACGACATGCCGGCGGAACTCTCTGCGCGGCTCCGGGCGTTGCTTCGTGAACAGACCGACGGGAATCTGGGGTAGCCTGCAGGCTGCACACTCTCCCGGGGAGGTGGACATGTCAGAGATCCTGAAGGGCAACAAGGTCCAGGGGAAGTTGCGCGCCCCGCGCCAGCTCGACGGCATCAGGACCTGTGAGCACGACGGCTGCGAGACGGTGCTGTCGCGCTACAACAAGAGGACGAACTGCTACACCCACACCCCGACGCGGTTCCCCCGTCTTCGCGGGCGGGTCGTCCCCGAGGCGTAGCGTCGGCCTGCACGCAGTTCCCCGACGCTGGTAGTGGCGCGCCTGCGCAAGGCGATGAGCAAAGGGGCAGACCCGGCAGCGGCTGTTCTTGCCGGCCGCTGGAAGCGGGCAGCGGGGAGCCCGATGCAGCGCCGACCCCGGTAGTCTGACCGGAACAATGTCCCGTGTCCGTTCCCTGTTCGCCTTCGCCCTCCTCGCCGCGGTCCTGGCGATCGGCCCGGCGGCGTTGGCCCAGGAAGGCACGACCGGAGACTCCACTGCCACAACGGTGGCCGGGGACGCCCCGGCGGTGGTGGTCGACACCACGCCCGCAGCCGTCGAACAGGACGCCTGGACGTTCCGGTTCCTGGTGCCCACCGTGCTGGCGATCAGCGGCATCGCCCTGATCGGGGTGCTCGCCGGCTACGGCCTGCGGGTGCGGGGCCGCTACCGCGTGGCGCGGTGAGCGCCGTCCACTGGCCGCTCGGCGCCCGAATCGCCCGGCGGATGGCCGGGACCCATCCCCTCGAGGACGGGTACCACTTCGCCCGGTTCGCCCAGCAGGCCCCTGCGCTGGTCGAGCGTGCCGCCACCCTCGCCGCCGCCGAGACCTCCCTCGACTGGGACGGCGCGCCCCGGGTCTCGGTGGTGACACGCCGGGAATGGGCCGGTGCCAACATTGCCGGATTCGGCCGACTGCTCTCCCGGGCTGAGGCTAAGTTGGAGCGTGGCGGCGGGATCGGACACCAACTCGCCGGACGGCTCGTCGGGGCTGAGATCGGGGCGCTGGTCGGCATGCTCTCCCGCCGCGTGCTCGGTCAGTACGAGCTCGTCGTGCCGTCCAAGGACGATGCCAACGGCGACACGGTGATGTTCGTCGGCGCCAACGTCCTGGCGATGGAGCGCCAGCACGAATTCCGGCCCGACGAATTCCGATTCTGGGTGGCGCTGCACGAGTGCACCCACCGGCTCCAGTTCACCGGCGTCCCCTGGTTGAGCGGGTACTTCCTCGAACTGGTCGACGGCCTCGTCGACGCCTCCGCCCCCGAGCCGGGGAGGATGCAGCGGATCGCCGGGGAGATGCGCGCCGCCGCCTCCGAGGGCCGTCCGCTCGTGGACGAATCGGGGATCATGGGCCTGTTCGCCACGCCGGATCAGAAGGCGCTGCTGGAGCGGGTCCAGGCCCTGATGGCCCTGCTCGAAGGCCACGGCCACGTGGTGATGGACCGCATCGGCGCCCGCGAGTTGGTGACCCAGGACCGCATGGCCCGGGTGCTCAAGATGCGCCGCAAGGATCCGCGCACTGCCGCCTTCTTCCGGCTGACCGGGCTCGAGATGAAGATGCGCCAGTACGAGATGGGGGAGCGCTTCATCCTCGGGGTCGAGCGCCTCGCCGGCTTCGCCGCCTTGAACGCGGTGTGGGAGTCGCCGGAGCGGCTGCCGACCATCGGTGAGATCCGGGATCCGCAGCGATGGCTCGAACGGGTCCGCTGACCGCCGACCAGCGTGCCGTGCTCGATGCTGTGGCGGCGCGGCTGCCCGATGGTCCGCTCGTGGTGGCGTTGAGTGGTGGAGGTGACTCGGCGGCGCTGGCCTGGGCGGTCACCGCCTGCGGGCGCCGGGCGACCGCCGTCACCATCGACCACGGGCTCGCGGTGTCCCCCCCACTGGTTCGGGCCGCCGCCGCCATCGCCGCCGCCCTCGGCCTCGAACATCGCATCGTGGCCGTGTCTCCCAATTCGCCCGCCGAGGCCGACCTGCGTGAGGTGCGGCTCGCCGCGCTCGAGGCCGCCGCCTCCGACGCCACCGTCCTCACCGGCCACACCGCCGACGACCAGGCCGAGACCGTGCTCGGCAACCTGCTGCGCGGGGCGGGGCCGGGAGGTCTCGGGGGGATCCCCGAGCGGCGCGGTCAATGGCTGCGCCCGCTCCTCGGCGTCTCGCGGTCGGTGGCCCGTTCGGCGGCCGCCGCTGCCGGGTTGCCGTTCGTCGACGATCCCTCCAACGCCGACACCTCGTACCGGCGGAACCGGCTGCGTCACGAGACCATCCCGGCTCTGGAGGCCGCCTACAACCCGGCGCTGCGCGAGGCGTTGGCGCGCACCGCCCGGCTCGCCGCGGCCGACGACTCCTTGCTCGCCACAAGAGCCGAGGCGGTGCCCCTCCATCGGGATCAGGGAGCGATTCTGATCCCGGCGGCGTGCCTGGAGACGCTGCCGCCACCGGTGGCGGGACGGGTGGCGCGGCGGGCGCTACGGATGCTCCACGCCCCGTATCCGGGCGAGGCGGCGGACGTGGCGGCGGTGCTCGACGCCGTATCGGGTGGCACCCGGCAGTTGACCGGCGCCTTGCTGGCTTCACGGGAAGGGCCGTGGGTGTCGGTCCACCCGGCGGTGTCCCTCTCGGTGCCGCCTCCGATCGCCCTGCCGGTTCCGGGTACGGTGACGTTCGGGCCTTGGCGCATCGGGGCCGGGGCGGCCAGCCCGGGGCTCGGCCGTCTCGGGGCGGTCGTCGTCGGCGAGCACCTGGTGGTGCGCGCCGCCATGGCGGGGGACCGGATCGCCATCGCCGGTGGCACCAAGAAGGTGTTCGACGCTCTCGCCGAAGCGGGCGTCGCCCGGCGGTTGCGAGCGTGCTGGCCGGTGGTGGAGGCCGACGGGACGGTCGCCTGGCTGGTGGGCGTCCGGGCCGCTCCGCCGTCGGAAGCGCATGGTGTGACGATGACCGCGACCAGGGAGCCATGGTGAAGATCGGCAAGGTGCTGATCACCGAGGAGCAGATCGCCGCCCGGCTCGCCGAGATGGGCTCCCGGATCACCGAGGACTACCAGGGCAAGGATCTGATCCTCGTGGCCGTCCTCAAAGGGGCGTTCATGGTGATGGCCGATCTCGTCCGCGAGATCCGGCTCCCCATCGACATCGACTTCATGGCCGTGTCCTCGTACGGGGAGGCCACGCACACGTCGGGGGTGGTGCGCATCCTCAAGGACCTCGACAAGGAGATCACCGGGCGGCACGTCCTCATCGTGGAGGACATCATCGACTCGGGACTCACCCTCGAGTACCTGCGCCGCAACCTCGAAGTGCGCGACCCGGCCTCGTTGGAGATCGCCACCCTGCTCCTCAAGAGCGGACTGCAGCTGGTGCCGATCGAGGTGAAGTACATCGGCTTCGAGATCCCACCCGACTTCGTCATCGGCTACGGGCTCGACCTGGTAGGCAAGATGCGCAACCTCCCCTACGTGGCGGTGATGGAGGAATAGCGGCCGAGCGGAGCTCGGCCGGCTGCCAGCTTCCAGCTACCAGCCGCCAGCCACCAGCCGGAAGCGTGTTGGCGGGTTCGCCCATCGCTCTTCGCCCTTCGCTCGTCCGCCACAAACCGCCCTTACGCTCCCGTGTGCGTCCGTCGAAGGTCGAAGGTCGAAGGGAATTGCGGCTTTCCCCTCCCGTCTTACCGATCCGACGCCGATAGCATGAGCCGGCCACCACGCCGGGCATCGGAGAGATGAAACCCCTGAGCCGCACCGTCAAAAACGTCCTCGTCTACCTCGTCATCGTGACGGTGGCGATCATGCTCGTGAACGCCTTCGTGAGCACCTCTTCGGCGCCGCAGATGCTCAGCCTCGACGAGTTCCAGAACGAGCTCGACGCCGGGAACGTGGCCGACGTCGTCATCATGCAGAAGTCCAACGTCCTCACCGGCACGTTCACCGAGGCGGCGGGCGGAGGTGACTTCGAGACGTCGTTCCCCGACGGCTACGAGGGGGACCTCACCACGCTGCTGCTGTCCAAGGGGATCACCGTCGACTCGGAGTCGGAGAACCCCAGCCTGCTCCAATGGTTCCTGGGGACGATCCTTCCCTACCTGCTGATCTTCGGGGTCTTCATCTTCATCCTCATGCAGCTCCAGGGCGGCGGGAACCGGGTGATGCAATTCGGCAAGGCGCGGGCCAAGCAGGTCAGCCGCGACATGCCCAAGGTGACCTTCGGCGACGTCGCCGGCGCCGAGGAGGCGGTGGAGGAACTCGAGGAGATCAAGGAGTTTCTGGTCAAGCCGCAGAAGTTCCGGGCAATGGGCGCCAAGATCCCCAAGGGGATTCTCCTCTACGGCCCCCCCGGCACCGGCAAGACGCTGTTGGCCCGGGCGGTCGCCGGCGAGGCGGGCGTGCCCTTCTTCTCGATCTCCGGATCCGACTTCGTCGAGATGTTCGTCGGCGTCGGCGCCAGCAGGGTGCGTGACCTCTTCGAGCAGGCCAAGGCGCAGGCCCCGGCGATCATCTTCGTGGACGAGATCGATGCCGTCGGCCGCCACCGCGGAGCCGGCCTCGGCGGCGGCCACGACGAACGCGAGCAGACCCTCAACCAGCTGCTGGTGGAGATGGACGGCTTCGACGTCAAGACCGGGGTGATCCTCATCGCCGCCACCAATCGCCCCGACATCCTCGACCCCGCCCTGCTTCGCCCCGGGCGCTTCGACCGCCACATCGTGGTCGACAAACCCGACATCAAGGGTCGTCGCGGCATCCTCAATGTCCACGCCAAGGGCAAACCGCTCGGCCCCGACGTCGACCTGGACTCGATCGCCCGTGCCACCCCCGGGTTCACCGGCGCGGATCTCGCCAACACCATCAACGAGGCGGCCCTACTGGCGGCGAGGCGCGGCCTCGACGCCATCAGCCAGGCCGAGCTCGAAGAGGCGATCGACCGGGTGATGTCGGGGCCGGAGCGCCGCAGCAAGGTGATGTCCGACGAGGAGAAGCGGCTCACCGCCTACCACGAGGGCGGCCACGCGCTGGTCGGGCATGCCCTGCCCAATACCGACCCGGTGTCGAAGGTGACGATCATCCCCCGTGGCCGGATGGGTGGCTACACGCGATCGCTGCCGACCGAGGACAAGACGTATCAGCGGCGCTCGGAGATGGTGGACTCACTGGCGAGGGCACTCGGCGGCCGCACCGCCGAGGAGTTGGTGTTCGGTGATCCTTCCACCGGGGCCTACAGCGACATCGAGCAGGCCACCGAACTGGCCAGGGCGATGGTGATGGAGTACGGGATGAGCGATCGGCTCGGCCCGATGCGATACGGAACCCATCAGGGTCAGGTGTTCCTCGGGCGGGACTACAACCGGGGCATCGACTACTCCGACGAGGTGGCGGCGCTCATCGACCAGGAGGTGCGCAAGCTGATCACCCAGGCGCACGATGAGGCCCGCAGCATCCTCAGCACCCACCGCGATGCCCTCGATCGCATCGCCGATGCCCTGCTCGACCGGGAGAGCCTGTACGAGGCGGACATCGCCGAGATCCTCAGTGACGTCCCCAAGTGGCAGCACGCCGACGACGGCACGATGCGAATCCATCCCCCGACCGGGATCAAGCGAAGCACAGGGGTGGCAGCGGTGAATGCCGCGAGCGACGAGAGCGCGGCCTCCTGACCGCGAGCCGTCCGGCGGTCCGGTGGCGGATCGGTGGCGGCCGGTTGCTCACCAACGCGGACCACACGCTGGTCATGGGCATCCTCAACGTCACCCCCGACTCCTTCTCTGACGGGGGCAAGTTCCTCGCCTTCGACGCGGCCCTCGGGCACGGTCTCCAGATGCACGCCGACGGTGCCGATCTGGTCGATGTCGGCGGCGAGTCGACCCGCCCCGGCTCCGATCCGGTTCCGGCGGACGAGGAGATCGATCGGGTGGTGCCGGTGATCCGGGCGCTCGCCGCCGAGGGCGTCGTCGTCTCGGTGGACACCTCCAAGGCCGAGGTGGCTGCGGCGGCCGTCGAGGCGGGTGCCGCCGTGGTCAACGACGTCACCGCCTTTTCCGACCCGGCGATGGCAGCGTTGGTGGCGGAGTCGGGGGTCGGCGTCGTGCTCATGCACATGCTGGGGACGCCGCGCACCATGCAGGCCGACCCCCGCTACGGCGACGTGGTCGCCGAGGTGAGCGACTTCCTCGTCACCCGGGCGGCTGCGGCCGAGGCGGCGGGGATCGATCGGGACCGGATCGCCCTCGACCCCGGCATCGGGTTCGGCAAGACGCTGGCCCACAACCTCGACCTGCTCACCGGCGGGGTCGGGCGCCTGGCCGACACCGGGCATCCGGTGGTGGTGGGCGCTTCGCGCAAGTCCTTCATCGAGAGGGTGCTCGGCCCGATCGGCCCCGAAGACCGGGACCCGGCGACGGTGGCGGCCCACACGCTGGCGATCGCCGCCGGGGCGGCGGTGATCCGAGTACACAACGTGGTCATGGGAACGCGATCAGCGCGCATGGCCGACGCTATCGTGCGGGCCTGATCATGATCGGCCTCGAACCCCGTGCCTTCAGCTGGGTGATCGCTCGTCATCTGGCGGTCTCCGAGCGCATCGGGGGCTA
>JAZDHM010000238.1:0-7065 GCA_043805935.1 Actinomycetota bacterium | reverse complement strand
GTCGCCGACTTCACGCGTGCCGGTGTGGACCGGGGCCTCTCTCGCCGATCAGTGATCGAGCAGTGTCTTGACGACTGTGGTGACCTGGTGGGCGACCTCGGGGCCGGCCGTGCCGAGCTGGTGGATGAGTCGTCGCCGGCTGATCGATCGGATCAGCTCACACTGCACGTAGCTGGTCTCGTCCAGACCGGTTCTGGATCCCGACTCGACTTCCACGTGGATGGCGAGCGACCGGGCGGTGGTCGTGAGCGGTGCCACGATCACGAACGGGAAGTCCTGGCCGAAGGTCTGGGGCGGCCCAAGGATCAAGGCAGGGCGAAATTCGGCGGGTTCGCCTGGGAATGGTTCACCGAAGTCGACGAGCCACAACTCACCCCTTGAGGCCATCGCTCACCGCGGTCGACTCAGCCTCGTCGATGTAGGCGCTCCACTCGTCGGGGTGGCGGCGCAGGTTGGCCAGCTGCTCGACGACGGCCTCAGCGAAGCGTTGACGGCGCAACGCCTCGGTGGCATCGCGGACCGTGTCGATCAGCGACTCACCGCTCGCCCTGCTCAACTCGACTAGGCGGGCGTGGGTTTCGGCGTCGACCCGGATCGTGGTCGTGGACATGGCACCAGTCTACATTCCGCATGCACTGGTGTCTACGGGGCTGATATCGGTGACACTCCCCAGGTCTTTCCTCCGCTCGCACGCCGGTACCACCGGGACGTGCCGCAGCGACGCCGTGGTGCACCCTTTGTCCAAGATCATCAATCCGGGTCGCGTTTCGGGAAGTTCGTCTGGAAGCCGCAGGGGATCAGTTTGAAACCCACCGCGACGCTCGAGCGGTGCCCGCTGGTTCGATGTCGATGTAGGGCAGGGTCGCCGACCAATCGAAGAACACATCGAACCGGCGAAAGAAGTCTGCGCGACCCAGTAGGACCATCGGTGCGTTGGATACCCAGAACTCGTCACAAACCGTGATGCCTTGCCACCGGACGCTGCCTCGGCAGACCCGAATCTTCGAAGCGCCCATCAGCACTCTCACCCTTGAGCGAGTTTCCCTTCGTGTCCATGAGGATCGGCAGAGTGCGGTGGTCCACGCGGAGGGTGTCGACAACGAATCGCGGCACGACCGTCCGGTCCGCGCCGGAGTCCACGAGTGCGGTGAACACACGCGAGGACGCCCCGGCATCCAATCTCGCATCGACGTCGAGGAACGGGTAGAACGCGCCACCCACTCCTGCGGTGGCCGTGATCCGCACTTAGAGCACGTACACCGTTCTGTCCGAGGGGACGTGATGAAACAGCACATCCTCGTGACCTGCCTGGCGCGCTGCGTCGAGTGCTTCGCTGGGGGTGTTTGCCACGGCGACGATCAAGTCGTCGACGATGGCCACCCACTTGTCAGGATGTTCGAGGAGTTCGCGTTCCAGTCGCTCGCTGAATAGGCGTTCGACTCGGGGGTTTGGGCGATCGGTCACCTCGACAACATACCCGAGAAGGGGCCGAGTGGATACCTCTCCCACAGGAATGGGAGGGAAGAGAACGCGTGGAAGGGTGGTCGAGAGGTTCTGCCCTCTCCGCTCGGCCCTCCGTGCCTCGCGCTTTCACGGAGTGGGGGAGGCTGAGAGCACGCCTCGGCGCCTTCGCTCGGCTTTCGGCCTGCGCCTTCCCTCACCCCACCAGGACCAGCGGGCCGGGGCGAAGGGGATGGTCGACGACCCGCATCGGATGCCGGTACACCTCGGTGAGCAGCTCCGAGGTCAGCACCTCCCCCGGTGCGCCGTCGGCGACCACCTTGCCCCGTGAGATCACCAGGAGGCGGTCGGCGTAGCGGGCGGCGACGTTGAGGTCGTGCAGCACCGCTACCACGATGCGATCCGGCCGGGACCGCTCCCGGATGCGGGTCATGGTCCGCTCCTCGACGGCCAGGTCCAGCGCTCCGGTCGGCTCGTCGAGAAGCAGGATCGGGGTCTCCTGGGCGAGGACCCGCGCCAGCGACACCAGGGACCGCTCCCCGCTGGAGAGCGTGGCGAACATCCGGTTGGCGAGCTGGGGGACGCCCACCTCCTCCATGGTGAGCGTGACGACTGCGGCGTCGTGTCGTGTCGAGTTGCCCTCGGTGCGCCGATGCGGGGCGCGGCCCAGGGCGATGACGGTGACCGCCGTGAACGGGATGTCGGTCGGCCCGTCCTGGGCGAGCAGGGCCCGGATCCGCGCCAGCTCCAGGCCGGGGACGTCTCCGATGGGGACGCCGTCGACGGTCACCGATCCGGCGGTCGGTGCCATCTCTCCGGCGAGGAGGCGCAGCAGGGTGGTCTTCCCGGCGCCGTTGGGCCCGACCACGGTGGTCAGCTCCCCGGGGGTGAGGTCGAGGTCGGTGGGCTCCAGGATGGTGACCCGACCCACCCGGTACAACAGGCCACGTGCCTCGAGGCGGGCGGTCACGGGCGGGGGACCTGCGGCTTGCGGATCAGCCACAAGAAGAACGGCCCCCCGACGGCGGCGGTGAGCAGCCCGACGGGGACCTCCTGGGGCGAGACGACGGTGCGGGCCCCCAGGTCGGCGAGCAGCATCATCAGCCCCCCGCCGACCGCCGACCCGGAGAGGACGACGCGGTGGGTGGCACCGGCGAGCCGGCGCACCACGTGGGGGACCACCAGGCCGATGAACACCACGACCCCGGCGGCGCCGACGGCGGCGCCGAGCACCGCCCCCACCCCGAGCAGGATGACGAGGGTCGCCATGTCGACGTCGACCCCCAACCGGCGGGCGTCGGCCTCGCCGAGGGCCAGCACGTCGAGGGTGCGGGCGGCGCCGAGCAGGGCGACGATGCCGATGCCGGACGTCAGCACCAGCGTGCCCAGGGTGTCCCAGGTGGAGGCGGCCAGGTTGCCGAGCAGCCAGAAGTCCATCGGCGGGACCCTGGTGCGGTCGGCGACGAACACCACGAAGCCCACCCAGGCGGTGATCGCCGCCCCGAGCGCCATCCCGGTGAGCACGAACCGCGACGGCTCGGAGGAGCGGGTCGCCCCGAGGCGCTTCACCACCAGGGCGGCGAGCATCCCGCCCACCGCCCCGCCGGCGATCGCCCCCTGCACCGTCCCGGTGAGCGAGCCGAGTGCCCCGCCGAGGGAGGCCCCCGGCCCGATGCCGAGCAGGTGCGGATCGGCCACCGGGTTGCGGAACAGCCCCTGCAGGGCGGCCCCGGCGATGCCGGCGGCGGCCCCGGCGACGATGCCGACGAGGATGCGCGGCATCCGGATGGTGAGCACCACCGTCCGGGCCTGGCGGTCCGGTTCGCCACCGATGGCGATCCCGACGGCGCGGCCCAGCACCCGGAGCACCTCACCCGGGGCGATCGACACCGGGCCGATGCACAGGTTGGCGACCACCGCCCCGAGGAGCAGGACGGCCAGCGCGGCGACGACCCCCCGGCGCCGGGCGCCGAAGGGGTCGTCGAGGGAGCGCGAGCCTCCCGGGGTCATCCAACCAGTTCGGGATGCAGGTCGAGCACGAACTCCATCAGCGCCTGGCCGACCCGCGGCCCCAGGTTGAAGAAGTACGCCTCGTCGTAGGCGAGGAACGCCCCGTTGGTCCCGGCCGGGGTCTCGGACAGCCCGGGGCTGGCGGTGAGGAGGGCGTCGACGCCGCCGAGGGCCTCCAGGCCCGACTGCGGCAGCACGATCACGTCGGGGGCAGCGGCGATGAGCGCCTCCGCCGACAGCGGGACCGCACCCATCACCCCCGACTCGGCGCCGACGTCGACGGCGTTGGCGCCCTCGATCATCGGATTGGTGCCCATCCCCAGGCCGAAGAGCAGCATCAGCTGGGGGCCGCGGGTGTAGATGAAGGCCACGCGCGGGGTCGTGTCGGCGGTGGCGGCCAGATCGACGGCGGCCTGGATCTCGCCCTCCACCTGGGTCGCCAACGCCTCACCGGCGTCGGTGGCGCCGACGATCTGGGCGATCGTGCGGATCTTGTGCCCGACGGCGTCGAAGGAGCCGCCCTCGTTGAGCACCACCACCGGGACTCCGCTGTCGCGGATCTGGGTGATGGCGTCGGCGGGGCCGGTCAGCTCGTTGGCCAGCACCAGCGTCGGGGTGAACGCCAGCACCGGCTCGGGGGCCAGGGCCTGGGCGAACCCGACGCTGGGGAGGTTGGTCGCCTCGTCGGGGAAGGTGGTGGTGACATCGATCGCCACCACCCGATCGCCGTAGCCGAGGGCGTACAGGATCTCGGTGAGATCGCCGCTCAACGACACGATGCGTGAGGTGTCGGTGATCTCCGACGAGACGCCGTCGTCGCCGACGATGGTCAGTGCGCCCGCCGAGGTGGTCGGGGCCGCGGTGGTGGTGGTTGCTTGCGTGGTCGTGGTGGCATCGTCGCCGCAGGCTGCGATCAACAGCAGGGTCGCTGCCAGCACGACGCGGAGTGGGTGTCTCATTCCGTGCTTTCTCTTTCTGCTCGTCTCGGGTGGGTTCAGGTGGCGGCGTCGACGGCGGTGCGCTGCGTCAGATGGATCGAAGGGCCGGTGTCGCCGGCGATCAGGCGATAGCCCCGCCAGATGAGAGCGAGGCCGATCAGCTCCCCGACGTACAGCACCTCGACGTGCCCGGCGCGGGTGAAGGCGCCGCCGATCCCGGGGAGGAGGGCGCCCGCCGCGATCAGCCAGTTGCCGGTGACGCGGGACTTCGGCCGGTCACTGCGCTTGCGGTACTTCCAGCCCGACCAGGCGGCGCCGCCGACCAGGAACACCAGGGCGTACGTGTTGACCAGGGGGGAGAAGAGGCGCACCCACTGCCATGTCATGGCGTCGCCGTCGAGGCGGCCGGTCTCGGCGGCGGTGGCGACCAGCGGCGTGGTGAGGACGAAGACGGTGGCGATCGCCACGTACACCACGAGCGCCACGGTGAGGCGGTCGGCGGTGCGGCGCTTCATCACCAGGTAGACCGTGCCCTGGGCGAGCGGTGCTCCCCCGAGCAGGGCACCGGCCACGTACCACGCCCGGAAGATCGGCTCGTGCCATCCGAACAGCGTGGTGAGCGCTTCGGTGAGGGTTCCGAGGCCGAACAGCGCCACCCCGATGGTCCACCACATCAAGTGCCGCGACTGCGGTGCGCGGCGCCAGTGGCGCCACAGGACTGCGGTGAACCCGGCGGCGAGGATCGTCGACACGATGGGCAGGTAGTGCAGGACCGGGGCCCGGGGCATGGCGGGGAAACGTATGCCTGTTCGCCCCCGACGGCGAGTCGGCATGGATTCGAAGGCGCGTCGGGAAAAGGGCGCGAGGTGAGGGCGCGCCCCGTGGCTGTTCTCGTCGTCGGGCGTGACCCCCTCCGTCGCCTCGCTGCGGGAGGAGACAAAGCGCGTCGTTTCTCCCCCCGGAGGAGGATTACCCCGAAGGGGGGAGGGGGGAATCTGTCAGAGGGTGGTCCGGCGCGAGTTCCCCCTCCGACACTTCGTACCACCTTCCTCTCCGAGGGAGGAAACAAACCCCGCGTCTTCGCGCACCAGGCCGCGCCGCGCCGAAGACTCGAGGGACTCGAGGCGGGTCGGGTCAGTCCCGGGGCTTGCGGGGCGGGATCGGGATCAGGTAGTCGTTGGGCCCGGGCGGCTTCGGCTTCGGGTAGGAGATCCGCTTGTCCGGCAGCACCGGGATGTCTCGCAGCGACGCCGTGGTGCACCCGTTGTTCAAGATCATCATTCCGGGTCGCCTTTCAGGAAGTCGTCGGGGAATCGTAGGGGATCGGTGTCGCCCGGTGTGCGGATCGGACCGAACCGCGCCTCGTAACGATTCAGGTTGTCGTTCATCATGCGGATCATGTCGAACACCACGGTCGGAGGGATCTTGATTCGCGAGACGAGCAATGTGGGCACGGGACTCTCGATCACCGGAAGGCTCACCGCATAGTCGAGCGTGAACTCGTGGATGGTGTGCCAGACCGAGAGGAAGTTGGAGTAGACACCAGTTTCTCGATCGTCGGGTACCCGGAGGGTGAAGGTTGGTCGGTCGTCGGTCACTGGGGGACCCTACGGAGCGTGGACGTCCACCTCAAGACCCTCGAGGCAGCCCTCCCCATATGGCTGAATCCGTGGGAACAACGCGCCGATTCAATCGTTGACATGCCAGCAGACCAGCTCCGGGCTTGAACGGGGCCACCGCTATAGTTCTGGTGGCGCCTCCGTATGGGACCGGATGCGCCGTCGTCATCTAGGGAGACCGTCGTGTTCGAGCGCTTCACCGACAGGGCCAGGAGAGTGGTCGTGCTGGCGCAGGAAGAGGCGCGCCTGCTCAACCACAACTACATCGGGACCGAGCACATCCTCCTCGGCCTGATCCACGAGGGGGAGGGCGTCGCCGCCCGGGCCCTCGAATCGATGGGCATCTCCCTGGAATCGGTCCGCAGCCAGGTGGTGGAGATCATCGGCCAGGGCGCCCAGGCACCCACCGGCCACATCCCGTTCACCCCCCGGGCCAAGAAGGTGCTCGAGCTGTCGCTGCGCGAGGCGCTCCAGCTGGGCCACAACTACATCGGGACCGAGCACATCCTTCTCGGCCTGATCCGCGAGGGTGAGGGCGTCGCCGCACAGGTCCTGCAGAAGCTCGGCGCCGAGCTCCACAAGGTCCGCCAGACCGTCATCCAGTTGCTGTCGGGCGCCCAGGGCGACGAGCCGCCCTCGTCGGGCGAGCAGCAATCCTCCGGCCGCCGCGGCGGCGAGCGGGGCGGGAGCGGCGGGGAGAGCACGTCGGGTTCCACGGTGCTCGACCAGTTCGGCCGCAACCTCACCCAGTACGCCCGGGAGCGCAAGCTCGACCCGGTGATCGGTCGCCAGCGGGAGATCGAACGGGTCATGCAGATCCTCTCCCGCCGCACCAAGAACAACCCGGTCCTGATCGGCGAGCCCGGCGTGGGCAAGACCGCCATCGTCGAGGGCCTCGCCCAGCGGATCGTCGCCGGCGACGTCCCCGAGACCCTCACCGGCAAGCACCTCTACACCCTCGACCTGGGCGCCCTGGTCGCCGGGTCCCGCTACCGGGGCGACTTCGAGGAGCGCCTCAAGAAGGTGCTCAAGGAGAT
>JAZDHM010000237.1:0-9601 GCA_043805935.1 Actinomycetota bacterium | reverse complement strand
AGCGAGTAGATGTCGCTGCGGGCGTCGGCCGGGTGGCCCTGGGCCTGCTCCGGAGAGAAATAGGTGGCGGTGCCGATCACGGCGCCGGTCCGGGTCAGCTGGTCGGAGTCGTCGAACGCCCGGGCGATCCCGAAGTCGGCGACCTTCACCGCCCCGTCGGGGGTGAGCAAGATGTTGGCCGGCTTTATGTCACGATGGACCAGGCCCTGGGCGTGGGCCGCCGATAGGGCCGAAGCCACCGCCATACCGATCTCGGCGACGCGGCGAGGGAGAAGGGCCCCTTCGCTGTGGAGCACGTCGCGCAGGTTCCTGCCCTGGACGAGCTCCATCACCATGAAGTACGTCCCGTTGTCCTCGCCCCAGTCGTACACCGCCACCACGCCGGGGTGGGTCAGGTTGGCGGCGGCTTGTGCCTCGCGACGGAACCGCTCGATGAACGCCGCGCTCTCGGCGTACTGCGTGTGCAGGATCTTGACCGCCACCTGCCGTCCCAGGCGGCGGTCCTGCGCGACGTAGACATCCGCCATGCCGCCACGGGCGAGATGGGAGAGGAGGGCGTACCGGTCCGACAGGACCCGTTGCGAATCCACGGCGGCGAATGGTAACCGGGGTCGGAGCGCGCGCAGATGGGCACTCGGGTCATCGGTGGCCCCGTCTGTTGGCGCTCGCTGTCAGGAATCGAAGGCGAGCCACGCGGCGATGACGCGTGCCGCGATGGGCGCGGCCACCGACCCACCGGCCCCCCCACCCTCGACCAACACGGCGACCGCGATGGTCGGATCCTCGACCGGGGCCACCGCGATGAACCAGGCGTGCGGTCCGCCTGCGCCCTCGGCGGTCCCGGTCTTGCCGGCGACCCGGACCCCCGACACCCCGCCGGGCCGGCCCGTGCCCTGGTCGACCACGGCCTCCATCATGGCGAGCAAGTCGTCGACCACCGCCGACGGGAACATTCGGCCGAGCACCGCGGGTTCGGTCGTTTCGATCGCCTCACCGTCGGGGGCCACGATGTCGGAGACGACGTAGGGGGCCATGGCGACTCCATCGTTGCCGAGGGCGGCAGCGATCATCGCCATCAGCAGGGGGGTCGCCCTCACGTCGCGCTCGCCGATGCCGCTCTGGGCCAGGGCGGGGATGTCCGCCGCGAGATCGGCAGCCGAGGGGAGTGACGACTTCGCGGCACTGGTCTCCCACGCGAAGCGATGGTTGAACCACGCATCCTCCGCGGCACCGACGACGGCGCTGGCACCGAGGTCGACGGCCAGACGCGAGAAGACGACGTTGCATGACACGACGAGGGCATCGGTCAGCATGAGGGTGCTGCCCGTGATGCAGTCTCCGCCTCCGGCATTGTGGATGGCGACCCCACCGGGTGGCACGTACTCGGTGGCGTCGTCGAACGTGGTGTCGGGGGTCAGTCCCGCCTCGAGGGCGGCAGCGGTCACGATCACCTTGAAGGTGGAGCCGGGCGGCAGCAGCCGGTCGGCGGCGCGATCGATCACCTCGTCCACCGATCCGTCGTCGTCCGGGTCGAAGAACCCGTCGACCACGTCGTTGGGGTCGAAGGCGGGAGACGATGAGTAGGCGAGCACCGCTCCGGTGCGGGGATCGATCGCCACCACTGCCCCGGTCTTTGAACCGAGCGCGGCCTCCGCCGCCTGCTGCACCTCATCGACGATCGTCAGGTGCACGTCGGGGGGCCCGAGATCGGCGCCAAGGAGACCGAGGATCCACGACGTGATCGACCCGTCGTCGCGGGTTTGCATGGCGGCGTACCGGGTGAGTTCCACCCCGGTCCTCCCGGCCGAGGCGTCGTAGCCGACGATGTGGGCGTAGCGGCTTCCCTCGGGGTAACGGCGTCCCCCATCGGGGTCGTCCTCGGCCACGACGACGCCGTCCGCGGTGACGATGTTCCCCCGCGCCGTGTCGGCCGGCGCCCGAGCAACCCTCACGTTGCGCGGGTCATCGCGATAGTCGGACCCGGCATTGGCTTGGATTCCGGTGAGCCACACGGCGGATAATCCGATCAGCGCCAGCAATGCGATGGCGACCGGACGCATGGCCTGCTTCACGCCCGCTCCTCGTGGGAGACCCGCGCCAGCAAGGCGACCAGCGTCATGTTGGTGAGCAGCGACGACCCGCCATACGAGGCGAACGGCAGGGTGATCCCGGTGAGCGGGAGCAGACGGATCACCCCACCGACGATCAGGAGCGTCTGAACCGCCAGCGTGATGGTGAGCCCGGCGGCGAGGAGCGAGCGGAAACGATCGGCGGCGCGGAGGGCGATTCCGAACCCAACGGCGATCACGAGGGCGTAGGCGGCGAGCATGGCCAGGCCGGTCGCCAGGCCCATCTCCTCGATCACGGCCACAAAGATGTAGTCGGTGGCGGCTGCGGGGATGAGGTAGGGCGCCCCGTTGCCGAGGCCGGTGCCGAACACGCCCGAGGCGGACAGGGCGAACAGGCCCTGGGACACCTGGTACCCACTCCCGGTGAAGTCGGCGAATGGGTGCAACCACGCCGAGACCCGCATCGCGACGTGATCGAAGGCCGACGCCGCGCCGAGCGCCCCCCCGGCCGCCAGCACGCCACCCGCGACGAGGTAGGTCGGCCGGGCGGTGGCGACGAACAGCATCAGCATGAACAGAATGAACAGCAGGAGCGACGCGCCGAGGTCGCGCTGATACACGAGCACCATCAGCGACACCCCGAAGGCGATGAGCATCGGGAGCAGCTGCCTGGGTTCGGGCAGCCGCAGCGGCCCGAACGACCGGGGCATTTCCGCCAGGCCCCGCCAGGTGTCGGCCAGGTACGAGGCGAGGAAGACGACGAGCAGGAGCTTGGCTGCTTCGCCTGGCTGGAAGGAGAGCGAGCGCTCACCCAGTTGGAGCCGAACCCACAGGCGCGAGCCGTTGATCGTGGCGCCGCCGAGTGGCCACCCCGACGGTATCAGCGGGAGGAGGAGGAGCCCGAGGGCGACCGCGAGGAAGAGGTACCTGAACCGCCGGAGCACGTCGAGCCCGCGGTGGCGCAGCAGGAAGAGCACCGTCATCGCGATGGCGGCTCCCAGCAGCAGCCACCATCGCTGGAGCCGGCCCAGATCGGGGTCGATCCGGAACACCTCGATCGCCGCGATGGCGGCGATCAGGGAGACAGGGGCGAGCAACAGCCGGGTCGCCGACGGAGCCCACCGTCGGATGGCGATGAAAAGCCCGGTGAAGGCGGCGAACTGGGTTGCGAACGCGGCGAGGGCGTCGATCGTGATCCCATCGCCCGCCGTGTAGGTCACGATGCCCACCCCGAGGCCGGCGATCGCCGCGGCGATCCCGATGAGCGTCGCCTCGGCGCGTTCGGTCACCGCGCGTCCACGACGACGACCGTGGTGTTGTCGGCCCCGCCGGCGGCATTGGCCGCTTCGATCAGGGCGGCCGCGGTCGAAGCGGGCCCCTCATCCGCGGCGAGGATTCGGGCGACGGCTTGTTCGTCGACCATGTTGGAGAGCCCGTCGGTGCAGAGCAAGAGGCGATCGCCCGGCACGAGGTCGACATGGAAGGTGTCGACCTCCACGGTCGGCTCCAATCCCACCGCCCGGGTGACGACACTCCGGTACGGATGCACCTCGGCTTCCTCCGGCGTCATTCGGCCTGCGGCCATCATCTCCGCGACGTACGAGTGGTCCTCGGTGAGGCGGGTGAGGGCACCCTTGCGGAACCGATACGCCCTGCTGTCGCCCACGTGGGCCAGCTCGGCACGGCCCGCAGGATCGATCAAGACCACGGTGAGGGTGGTGCCCATGCCGGTGAGCCGGGGACGGTGGGCGGCTGCGTCGAGGACGGCGAGATTGGCGGCCTGCACCCTGACCAGCGGGCTCCCTCCGACCGAGGAGGCGGTGTCGATGGCGGTCCGGCTGGCGATCTCGCCGCCGGCATGGCCGCCCATTCCGTCGGCGACCGCGACAACGATCGGCTCGTCCGATTCACCGGATCCGGGGTCGGGCCACACCGCGTCCTCGTTGTGGTCCCGTACCAGACCCGTGTCGGTCGCAGCGGCCCACGAGAACTTCATCGAGCCTCCATGATCGTGCCTCCGACGCGCACGTTGTCACCCTTCTCCACCGCAGTTCGGCCCGTGATCCGTTCGCCGTTGAGGAACGTCCCGTTCGTGGAGCCGAGGTCGTCGACGAACAGCGTGCCTTCGACGTTCTCGAAGCGGGCGTGCCGTTCGGAAGCGAAGCCGTCGTCTATGACGACGTCTGCGGCCTCGCCCCGCCCCACCACCAAGGCGCGCCGAACCTCCATGGTTCGTCCGGCGATGGATTCGGGGGCGATGATCGCCACCACCGGGGCGGTCCTTCTTGGTCGGCGGGCCGCCGCGGCCTGGGTCGAGGGCGCAGCCACCTGGGCCCGCACCGAGCGGGCGACGAACCACAGGAACAGGTAGATGATGACGACGACGCCGACCTTGAGCAGGTTGACCGCGGTGGTCGACATCAGGTGGCCGGCCCGTAGGTGAACCCGGTGTCCCCGAAGGCGATCCTGTCGCCGTCCACTAGGGCGGCGGCTCCGACGACGGCCTCTCCGTTGAGATACGTGCCGTTGGACGAGCCGAGGTCGCCGAGCCACACCGATCCGGCCTCCTGCCAGATCACGGCGTGCTGCCGGGAGACGTCGTCGGACGGGATGTGGAGGTCGCAGGCACCGGAGCGGCCGATGACCGAGCGGTTGTAGCACACGTCCATGGCCGGGCCGGTGGCGTGCGGCTGGAGGTGCGCCCAAGCGCTGCGGAGACCGGGCTCGACCCCGGCCGTGATCTCGACGTCGGATGCACGATCGCCCGGTGTGAAGGCCACCTCGACCCGCGCCGGTCCCTCCAGGCGCCACCCGCGGTCGGCGGCGGCGTCCTCGACGTATTGGGCCAATTCACGGCACACCGTGTCGAGTACCAGTGAGTCCTCCGGCTCCCCTCCGAGAACGATGCGGTACGCATTGGGCGCCCCCGGTCCCCCCGCTGTGTCGAAGAGGGCGAGGTCGGCCTCGCGCACCAGGCGCGAGCCCAACTCGATCGGATGGACGCGGCCGCGGAACAGTCGGGCGGCGAGGCCGTCGACGAGACGCTCGAGGCGGCGTTCCAGGCCGCGGGCCAGACCCATTGCGGCAAGGGTACCGGGGCCCGGAATCGGCGAAAGGGCTCGTGGTACGATGCCCGCCCTCCGCGGGCGAGTGGCGGAATTGGCAGACGCGCAGGATTCAGGTTCCTGTGGGGTAACACCTGTGGGGGTTCGAGTCCCCCCTCGCCCACTGCACCGATGGCTCTTCGGCTGGGCCTCATCGCAGTGTCGGCCGGGTCCCTGCCCGGCCGACCGTGGGCTCACCCGATCCGTGGCGGTTCGTGTTCTGTCCAGTCAGGCCCACGCTCCCCGTGACCGCCGTTCGAGTCCTGTTCGGCCTCGAACGGCGTTGCCTTGCGGGTTGCTTCTTGTTTCCCCGCGGCTCTGGTGCGGGCTGGGGGACGGGTCCATCCGGTTTCGAGGGGTGGGCGGAGAAAGGTTCGAGTCCCCCCCTCGCCCACTCAATCGTCGCCCGTTGCGGGAGGGGTGGGCGGAGAAAGGTTCGAGTCCCCCTCGCCCACTCAATCGTCGCCGGTCGCGCGCTTACCGCGTCACCCGGCTTGCCTCCTCCTATCGTGAGCGGCGTGTTCACCCTCGGCACGCCGTGGTGGGAGATCGTCGTTCGAGCCGCGGTGGTGTACGTCGTCGTGCTCGTCGGGCTGCGCCTCGGCGGCAAGCGTGAGCTGGGGCAGATGACCCCGTTCGACCTGGTGGTGATCCTGCTCATCGCCAACGCGGTGCAGAACGCCATGGTCGGGTCGGACACGTCACTAGCCGGCGGGCTGATCGCCGCGGCTGTCCTGCTGGTGGCCAACGGGGTCCTCGCCCGCGTACGCCATCGCGTTCCTTGGCTGCGACGGGTGGCCGAGGGGGAGCCGGTGGTGCTGATGAGCGACGGGGTGCTGCAGCGCCGTCAGATGACCCGCCAGGGAGTGGACGAGGCGGAGCTCGATCAGGCCGCCCGCGAGCATGGTCTGGCTGGCTTGTCCGAGGTCCGCCAGGCGGTGCTCGAGGTGGACGGGACGATCAGCATCGTGCCAACTTCGGCGAACACCATACGGACGAAGCACCGGATCAAGGCACGGGGTCCCCGGTGATCCTGTGGCGGCCGCCGCACGGGTGACATCGCGTCACGGTTCGCACGCATCCCGGTGTGCGATACTCGGTCGCCAACCTCTTCGCTGGAGCCGCTCGTCCGGACATGATCCATTCCCCCTCTCTCAACCCGGCAATGCGACGCAGACGGAGGCGCCGCAACCTCATCGTCTTCACGATCGTCGCCGTGATCGTCGGAGTGATCTACGGCGTGACCAGGGCGCAGGGGGAGCGAGAAGTGACGCGGACCTACCTCGACATCGCGTTCGACACCGCCACCGGTGAGGCCGGTGCCGCTGCGACGCTGCTCGACGTCGTGGTGAACCTCGAGGAGTACAACCGCGTGACCCTGCTGGCGACCCTCGGAGACCTGGAGACCGAGGCCGACACGCTGGCGACCAAACTCGCCGAAGCCGACCCCCCCGCAGACCTCGTCCGGGCGCACCAATTCCTCCAGATCGCCGTCTCGTCGTGGCGCGGCGGGATGAGCGGCGTGAAGACAGGGCTGGCCACACTCTCGACCAACCCGCTTGACGAAGACGCGGCAACGACGGTGGATCAGGGACTCATCGACCTGCGGGTCGGGGATCGGGCGTATGCCGGGTTCCTGTCCGAGGTCGCCGACGTCGACACGACGCTGCTGGGTGGGGACTTCCCCGGCGCCACGTTCGTGCCCTCGGACCAGGCCACGCTCTTCGACGCCAGGGAGCTGGCGCGCCGGATGTTCATCGCACCGGAGATCACGCCGGTCGACGACATCGCGGTGGCCGACCTCAACTTGGATCCGGCTCCCGTCGGTGAGAGTGAGGGCTTCCCGGTCGTGCCGGTGAGTGCCGATCAGTCGGTAACCGTGACCGTCTCCAACCGCGGCAATCTGGGGGTGTCGTCCATCACGGTGAGCTTGCGGCTCCTCTCCAACACCGGCGAGTTGTACGAGGACACCCAGGAGGTCGACGGCCTGGAAGGCGGGGCCAAGACATCGGTGACCTTCACGGGCCTCCCGGTGACGCCCGGCACGAATTACGAGGTCACCGTATCGGTGCCGGGAGGCGACGACGACGCCGACAACGACTCACTCTCGTTCACGTTCAGAGTCAATCCGGACACCTAATGGACAAGATCGTCCTCGGAGTCGCCGCGGTCGCCGTGATCATCGCCGTGGCCGCCATGGCGATGGCAGTCTCCGACCGGCGTCGGATGTCGGCGCTTCCCCGCGACGGGAACCTGATCGAGACGCTGCGGCATCTGGACGAGGATCTCGCCAACGTCGAGACGGCAGTCGCACGCCTCCAGCCGGTGGTGAAGTCCCTCGGCGATCGGATGCCCGGCGCACTGCGGTACGCCTCGGTGGTGACCTTCGATGCCCACGAGGACCGCACCGGGTACCTGTCGCGCGCCATCGCTCTGCTCAACGAGCGCCGCGACGGCCTGGTGATCACGCTGCTCCACGGCCCCCGCCAGACGCTGTTCTTCACCAAGATGGTCGCCGACGGCGAAGGGGTGGAGCCACTCTTGCCCGAAGAGCAGGCGGCCGTGGACCGGGCGCTGGGGAGATGAGGCCTCGCTTCGCAATTCGCAATGCGCAATGCGCAATGCGCAAGACGCGCCTCTTCGACTCTTGCGGGCGACCGGTGATGGGCGACGGTCAGCGGGTAACGGTCCGCGGGGCGGCCTCTTTCTACACTCCCTCCTCATGATCGACGTTGCCCTGCTTCGCACCGATCCGGCCGGGTTGGCCGAGTCGTTTCGTCGGCGGGGCGTGGTGGTGGACGTCGATGGGCTGGTGGCGCTGGATGAGGAGCGGCGCCGTGCCCGGGTCGCAGCCGAGGAGCTGCGTGCGGAGCAGAATCGCGCCGGCAAGGAGATCGCCCGGTTGAAGGGCGCAGACAAGGACGGGGCGATCGCCGCAGTGGCGGCTCTCGCCGAGCGCTACCGGGCGGCACTGGCCGGGGCCGATGAGAAGGATGCCCGGTTCGAGGCCGTGTGGACCCCGTTGCCCAATCCGCCGCACCCGTCGGTGCCGGTCGGACACAGCGAGGCCGACAACGTCGAGATCCGCCGTTGGGGTGAGCCGCGGTCGTTCGGCTTCGAGCCCTTGGACCACGTCGACCTCGGTGAGCGGCTGGGGATCATCGACATGGATCGGGCGGCGAAGGTGTCCGGGTCGCGGTTCGCCTATCTGAAGGGCCCGGCGGTGTTGCTGGAGTTCGCTCTGGTGCAGTGGGCACTGGGTCGGCTGTCGGCCGCCGGGTTCACCCCGGTGGTGCCGCCGGTCCTGGTGCGGGACCTGGCGTTGTTCGGGACGGGGTTCTTCCCCGGGGCGCGTGATCAGGTGTACGCGGTGGGAGTGAGCGACGGACAAGGCAACGTGGCGGGCGACGACCTGTATCTGGTCGGAACCGCCGAGGTGCCTCTGGCGGGGATGTTCGCCGACGAGATCCTCCCCGTTGCCGACCTGCCCATGCGGTTCGCCGGCTTCTCGACGTGCTTCCGGCGCGAGGCAGGCACCTACGGCAAGGACACCCGGGGCATGTTCCGGGTCCACCAGTTCGACAAGGTGGAGATGTTCTCGTTCATCGACCCGGCACGGTCCTGGGACGAGCACGAGTACCTGGTGGGGATGGAGGAGTCTCTGGTCCAGTCGCTCGGCATCCCGTATCGGGTGGTCGACGTGTGCAGCGGCGACCTGGGCGACTCGGCGGCGAGGAAGTACGACATCGAGGCATGGTTCCCCGGCCAGGAGGCGTACCGGGAGATCACCTCGTGCTCCAACACCACCGACTACCAAGCCCGCCGCCTGCGGATCCGCTGCCGCGACGATGCGGGCACCACCGTCGCCCACACCCTCAACGGCACCGCCGTCGCCGTCGGCCGCACCCTCATCGCCATCCTGGAGAACAACCAGCAGGCCGACGGTTCGGTGGTGGTCCCCGAGGTGCTCAGGCCCCTGGTGGGCCTCGACCGCCTCACGCCGTGACCAATCGGGTCGTCTTCTCCCGGATCGCCCGCCGATACGACCGGCTCAACCGCATTCTCTCGCTCGGCAGGGACGACGACTGGCGGCGAAGCGCCATCGCCCATCTCCCGCCCGGCAGGGTGCTCGACCTCGGCGCCGGGACCGGTGCCGCCAATCCCGACCTAGGGGATCGGGAGGTGGTGGCACTCGACCCGGCGATCGAGATGCTGACCCTCAACCCGGTGGGAATGCGGGTGGTCGGCAAGGGCGAGGCGCTCCCCTTCGCCGACGGGTCGTTCGATGGCGTGTTCTCCGCATACGTGTTCCGCAACTTGGACTCGATCCCCGCGACGATGGAGGAGATCGCCCGGGTGCTCCGTCCGGGAGGCGTGGCGGCGATCGTCGACCTCGGTCGTCCCGAGACGGGCTGGAAGCGCCGGCTC
>JAZDHM010000236.1:0-5058 GCA_043805935.1 Actinomycetota bacterium | reverse complement strand
GACATGGCGATCGTCCGGCCCGCCGCCGTGGCCGGGGCGTTTTACCCGGCCGACCCTGTCGCGCTCCGCCGCATCGTGGAGGACCTGCTGGAACAGGCCGTGCCACCGGTGATCGACGTGCGGCCGCGGATCCTCATCGTCCCCCACGCCGGCTACGTGTACTCGGGACCCGTTGCAGCGGCCGCCTACCGGGTGCTGCAGGCGGCGCCGGCGCGGAGGGTGGTGCTCCTCGGTCCCTCTCACTTCATCCCGTTCAGCGGCATCGCCACCCCCGGCGCCGACCGGCTGGCGACGCCGCTCGGCGAGGTGCCGGTCGATCGGGACCTGACCTCAGTGGCCGAGTCCGATCAGGTGGTCGGGCCCGACCCTGCGGCCCATGCCCGCGAGCACAGCCTCGAGGTGCAGCTGCCGTTCCTCCAGGTGGTGCTCGGCGAGTTCGCCGTGCTGGCAATGCTCACCGGCGAGGTCACCTCCGAGCGGGCCGCCGACCTGCTCGACGCCACCACCTCCGCCCATGACGTGGTGGGCGTGATCTCCTCGGATTTGTCGCACTACCTGGGCTACCACGCGGCCCGCCGTCGGGACGCCAAGACCATCACCGCCATCGCCGAGCTGCGCTCCGAGGATCTCGGCTGGGACGACGCCTGCGGACGGACCGCGGTCCAGGCGGCGCTGGTCCTGGCCCGCCGGCGCGGCTGGGCGTGCCGCCTCCTCGATCACCGCAACTCCGGCGACACCGCCGGGCCGAAGGACAGTGTCGTCGGCTACGCCGCCTTCGTCATCGGGCCAACGGTCTGATCACCCGGCCAGACGCACCGGGACCCGGCGGGGACCCCAGGTCCCGGGACCATCCGGGTCGAACACCCCGGCACACCGGGTGCCGCACGTCGTGCAGCATCCGCCGGCATCGAGGCGCCAGTCGCCCAACCGGTACCAGTCGCGCTCGATGACGGCTGCGCCGCAACCGCTGCAGTAGGTGGCCTGCCCGGTCGGGTCGTCGACGTTGCCGGTGTACACGTAGCGCAGACCGTTGGCGATGGCGATCCGCCGTGCCTGTGAGAGGGTCTCCGCCGGGGTGGGGGGACGGTCGAGCATCTTGAAGTCGGGATGAAACGCACTGAAGTGGAGCGGGACGTCGGGACCCAGCCGGTCCACCACCCAGGCTGACAGACGGTCGATCTCGCCGGGCGAGTCGTTGAGCCCGGGGATCAGCAGAGTGGTGATCTCCAGCCACACGGCGGTCTCCCGGTGGACGTACTCGAGGGTCTCCAGCACCGGAGCGAGGTGGCCGCCGCAGAACCGGCGGTAGAAGTCCTCGGTGAAGGCCTTGAGGTCGACGTTGGCCGCGTCCATGTGGGCGTAGAACTCGACGCGTGGCTCGGGGGTGACGTAGCCGGCGGTGACCGCCACCGCCTTCAGGCCGGCTTGCCGGCAGGCCCGGGCGACGTCGACGGCGTACTCGTGGAAGATCACCGGATCGTTGTAGGTGAAGGCGACGCTGCGGCAACCCAGTTCGGCGGCCCGCCTGGCGATGGTCTCGGGCGTGGCCCGGTCGGCGAGGGTGTCGTACTCACGGGCCTTGGAGATGTCCCAGTTCTGGCAGAACCGGCAGGCGAGGTTGCAGCCGGCGGTGCCGAACGACAGCACCGGTGTGCCGGGAAGGAAGTGATTGAGTGGCTTCTTCTCGATCGGGTCGACGCAGAAGCCGCTGGAGCGCCCGTAGGTGGTGAGCACGATGCGATCGTCCAGACGGGCCCGGACGAAGCACAGGCCCCGCTGGCCCTCATGGAGCTTGCAGGCTCGCGGGCAGGCGTCGCATTGGACCCGACCGTCGCCGAGCCGGTGCCAGAACCTCGTCGGCACGATCGCCTCGGCGGGCCCCAATGGGGTGACCGTGGTCATCGCATACCGTCCGGTGATGACGATACCGGCACCGCCGGCGACGAGATCGGCCGGTGTGGTCCCTTTCGATTCGGTCTACCGCGCGGCGCGCCTGGCGCCGTGGGACCCACCGAAGATGATGCTCAGCCCGAACACGAACCCGAAGTCGTACCAGTTGCCGCTGTTGTGCACCTCGTAAACGTTGACGGTGTCTTTGAACAGTGAGATGACGAACGTGACCGGGGCGATCAACCCATGCCAGAGCCCGAGCCAAAACCCGGCCGGGTGCTCGAGGATCGCGGGGTTGGACCCCACGTCGGGATTCACTCCTGCGGAGCAGGCGGCGAGCACGAGGACCATGCCGATGAGCAGCAGGACGAAAGTGGTGCGCTTCAACTCTTGCTCCTCTCCATCTCGCGGCGTATGGCATCCTCGCGGATCGGTCGGCGGAAGGTCTCGAAGGCGTGGACCGTCAGACCGATCCCCCATCCGGCGATCGGCCACACCGGCCAGAAGTATCCGCCGTCGGCCGTCACCACCCACACGACCACGAGAAGGATGTTCACGGCGAAGTAGACGAACAGATGGGTCCAGAAGTCCCGCTTCTCCTTGAGCCGGGCGATGGCGGCTTCGCGACGTTCGGTGTCCTGCATCGATGCTCCCTGTCGAATTCGGATTCAACGGTATGTGGAGGCGTCGCCTGGGTGAAGGGCCGGACGGCCCCGGCGCCTGGACCCTGAGACCCACCCATTCCGAGAGGCGGCGTACGCTGAGCTCGTGCGCCGATGGCTCGCCGGACTGGTTCTGGTGGTGACGGCCTGCGGCTCCGCTCCTTCCGCCACCATCCCTGCCGCGGAGTCGACGACCACTGTCCCAGCCGGGTCCTCCACCAACGTCGCCGGGACCTCGAGCACGACGACGTCGACGACCACGTTCGTCGAGCCCCCCGTGCATGTCGAGAGCCGTGATTACATGGTGGACACCCAGATCGAGGCGAGGGGGATCTCCGACCCGCTGGTCCTCGAGGCGATGCGGGCGGTGCCCCGGCAGCGATTCGTCCCCACCGACCTCGCCGGGGAGGCCTACGCCGATCATCCTCTCCCCATCGGCTTCGGACAGACCATCTCCCAGCCCTACATGGTGGCGCTCATGACCGAGGCGCTCGAGGTGGGCCCCGGTGACCGGGTGTTGGAGATCGGCACCGGGTCCGGCTATCAGGCAGCGGTGCTCGCCGCGATGGGGGTCGACGTCTACACCATTGAGATCATCCCCGAGCTCTCCGAACAGGCGACCGAACGCCTCGCCGACCTCGGGTACGCCGTGCACACCCTGCGCGCCGACGGCTATTTCGGCTGGGAGGAGCACGCCCCCTACGACGCCATCATCGTCACCGCCGCTCCCGACCACATCCCTCAGCCGCTGGTCGGCCAATTGGCCCCAGGGGGAAGGCTGGTGATCCCGGTGGGGCCGGTGGGCGCCGTGCAGACGCTGTGGAGGTTCACCGTCGACCCGGTGGAGGGCCTGGTGGGCGTCAACCTGGGAGCGGTCTCCTTCGTGCCGTTCACCCGCGAGGAATGACCGTCGCCGCGGGTGCCGTGCCGGTTTCGGTTCCCCGGGCGAGCAACCCCGCCGCGGCGTAGCAGGCCGCCCCCAACGCCAGCACGACGGTGAAGCCGTACGACAGCGCCAGCAGGGAGGCGGCGGCGGCGCTGATCACCGAGGCGGTCCCGGTGACCCCCCACGCCCAAGCCTTCAGGCCGGGGGCGACCCGGTCGAGATGGGCCAGGCCCTTGGGGAACAGCGTCCCCATCAGAAAGCCCGGGGGCGCCAAGGCGAGCGCACCGACCACGAGCCGCACCCCGAGGGGCGCGCCGAGGAGCACCCCGGTAAGGGGACGCAGCAGGAACGGATAGGCGACGATGACGCCGACCAGCACCGCCGCGGTCGGCCGCCAGGGGAGGCGATCGGACAGGAGACTCCCCAGGCCCGAGGCGGACAGGAGGGCGAAGAGCACGGTGGCGACCGCCGTGGTCGGGTGCCCGATCACCAGGATGTAGTGCTCGATCAATGGGATCTCCACCAACAGGAAGGCGAATCCGAGGACGCCGAAGTAGCCCAGGGTCCACGCCCTCCAGCCGCGGGTGGATCCGCCTTCACCGAGGCGGCGGATCCGGGCGACCCCGAGCGGGGCGATGATCAACACCGCGGCGCCGACCGTGGACAGCACCAACGAGGCGACCAGCACGAAGAACCCGGCACCACCGAATGGCTGCCAGCTGTGGCCGAGCCCGGCGAGCACGTCGCCGGCCTGGCTCCACCTGAAGAAGTGGCCGAAGAAGGGGTGATCGTCCCGGGGCGGGGTGATGTCGAAGCCGGCGGCGGCGTATACCTCATCGGGCCGGTCGGTGGTGAGCAACGCGGTGGCGAGGATGTGGTAGTCGTTGCTGGGGAGGACGTTGAACCGGTTGCTCTCGCCGGGGAGGAGCCCGGGGAGGGCCACCAGATCGAACCGCCGGGTCTCGGCGAACGCCCGGATCACCTCCAAGTCACGCTCCGAGAATCCGTCGGGGGCGACCATCACCAACATCGTCGAGTAGCCGCGCAGGGCCGCCACCGTTGCCTCCGGTGAGAGGCCGTGGCGCCGCACCGCCTCGGCGGCGAGAGCGAGCAGCCGGGTCTCCTCGCTGGGAGGGATCTGAGTCCAGCGCATGGCGGCGAGCACCCCTCCCGGTTCGAGCACCGCGAGGTAACGGTCGAATGCCTCGACGGTGAGCAGGTACTCCTCGGCCAGGCTGTAGGCGCCCGAGGTGACCGGGCGGTAGGGAGCGGTCAGGGCGAGGTCGACCACCTGGAAGCGTCGATCGGTGCGGGCCACAAAACTCCGGGGATCGTCGACCACGACCAGGACCCGGGGGTCGTCGTAAGGCCCACCGGACACCGTGCCCGCCGCGGCGACCGCAGCCCCGCTCGGCTCGACCGCCACCACGTGCCCGGTGCCCACCCCCAGCGCCACCGCCACGTCCAGACCGCCCCGGGGCTCGAGCACCAGGGCCTCGCCGCTGGGACGGAGCAGGAACGGCAGCGAGGTCAACAGGTACGGGGCCACCTCCGCGGAGGCGGCGAGCCGCGGGACCGGGCTCAGGTCATCGCCGTCGAAGGTGAGGCCGTCCTGGGGGG
>JAZDHM010000235.1:0-2216 GCA_043805935.1 Actinomycetota bacterium | reverse complement strand
GTGGGGAGCATTGCGCGGGGGGACATCGAAGACTGAGCATCCCGGAGTCGACCGGGGGCGGTACGATGCTCGCCTACGCGTACACGAACCACTGAAGACCTGGACGTTCCCAACCACGACGTCGCCGGAGATGTGATCGGCCGAGTCGACCCCTAGTCGACGAGGTCCGAAGCGTGCGCGTCGAGCCAAGCGGCTCGGCGCGTCGGCGTCTTTCGGTCACGACTCGACGGGATCATCCCGGAGAGGAGTTGTCATGACCACCGCGCTGATCGGGGCGGCCGGCGTGCTGGCCGTCCTCGTCGTCGGTGTGGTCCTGGGCCACCGGTGGCAACGGCGCTCGCTGGGGCGCACCGAGACCTCGTCGGACGACCTGCTGCGCGATGCCCGCCACGAGGCGCAGCGCCTGCTGGAGCGCTCTGACGCCGAAGCCCGGGCGAAGGCGGAGACGTACCGGGAGCGCCAAGAGGCCGCCCTGGAGCACCGCAGGCTGGAGATCGAATCCCAGGAGAAGCGACTCGGTCAACGTGAGGCGACGCTGGAGCAGCGCGCCTCCAACCTCGCCCAACGAGAGACGCTGATCATCGAGCGGGAGCGAGACGTGGACGAGAGCCGCGGCGAGCTGGCGCAGATGCACGAGAAGGCGAGAGCGGCGCTCGAGGCAGTGGCGGGCGTGGACGCACGGGCGGCCCGTGAAGAGGTGCTCCGCAGGGTGGAAGACGAAGCGCGGCGCGACGCCATGGTCATCATGCGCGACATGGAGACCAAGGCCCGCGAGGAGGCCGATCGTCGCGCCCGGCGCATCCTCGCCACGACCGTGCAGCGTCTGGCGTCGGAGGTCGTTGCCGAAACGACGGTTGCCACGGTTCCGCTGCCGTCGGAGGACCTCAAGGGCCGGATCATCGGCCGTGACGGCCGCAACATCAGGGCATTCGAGGCCATCACCGGTGTCAACATCATCGTCGACGACACCCCCGACTCGGTCAGCCTGAGCGCCTTCGACCCGGTACGACGCGAGGTGGCTCGCATCGCGCTCGAGCGGCTGGTCGCCGACGGCCGCATCCATCCCGCCTCGATCGAGGATGCCCACGAGAAGGCGCGCGCCGAGGTGGACCAGAGCATCCGGGACGCCGGCGAGTGGGCGATCCTCGAGGTCGGCCTTTCCCGGGTCCATCCCGAACTGGTCAACCTCCTGGGTCGCCTCAAGTACCGCTTGTCCTACGGTCAGAACGTGCTGCACCACCTCATCGAGACCGCCAAGATCGCCGGCATGCTCGCCGCCGAGATCGGCGTCGACTCGGAGGAGGCTCGTCGGGCGGCATTCCTCCACGACATCGGCAAGGCGGTCAGCCATGAGCTCGGCGGATCCCACGCCCTGGTCGGCGCCGAGATCGCCCGCCGGTTCGGTGAGGACCCGGCGATCGTCCATGGGATCGAAGCACACCACAACGAGGTCGAGCCGAGAACCCTCACCGCGGTGATCGTGCAGGCAGCCGACGCGGTATCGGCGGCGCGTCCCGGGGCTCGGCGCGAGGCCGTGGAGTCCTACGTCCGCCGGCTGGAGCGCCTCGAGGAGATCGCCGGAGGGTTCCCCGGGGTCGAGCGGGTGTTCGCGATGCAGGCGGGACGGGAGGTCAGGGTCGTCGTGGACCCGGGGGCGATCGACGACCTCGGTGCGCACGACCTGGCCCGTCGGATCGCCAAGCGATTCGAGGAGGAGCTGCAGTACCCCGGTCAGATCCAGGTGACGGTGATCCGCGAGCTTCGCGCCACCGACTACGCCCGATGACCGCGCTCGAAACGCCGGTGGTGCGAGAGCGACGAACCCCGACCCGGGTCGGGCGGCGCTACCTCGTCCGAACCTTCGGGTGCCAGATGAACGAGCACGACTCCGAGCGGATCAGCGGGCTGCTCGAGTCCGACGGCATGACGCCGGCGAACGGTGTGGAGGATGCCGACGTCGTGCTCCTGAACACCTGCTGCATTCGTGAGAATGCCGACAATCGGCTCTACGGGAATCTCGGCCAGCTCAAGGCGGCCAAGGACACTCGCCCGGAGATGCGCATCCTGGTCGCCGGGTGTCTCGCTCAGAAGGACCGCGATCTAGTGCGAGCCAAGGCACCGTGGGTCGACGTCGTCTTCGGCACCCACAACCTTCACCGGGTGCTCTCGCTTCTGGACCATGCCGAAGAGTGGGGCCCGGTGACCGAGATCTGGGA
>JAZDHM010000234.1:0-2435 GCA_043805935.1 Actinomycetota bacterium | reverse complement strand
GAAGGCCAAGCTCATCGAGCTGACCAACGAGTACATGATCCACGACACCGCCGGAAACGAGGTCGGCGTCATCCGCCAGGAGGGTCAATCGACCCTGAAGAAGATGGCCCGGTTCGTGTCGAGCCTCGACCAGTTCATGACCCACCGGCTGGCCGCCTACGAGGCAGACGGGTCGAAGGTGCTCGAGCTGGTGCGGCCGCGCAAGATCGTCAAGTCCACCCTCGAGGTGTACGACGGGGTCGGCGCCCTCGTCGGGACGATCCGCCAGCAGAACGTGTTCGGCAAGATCCGCTTCGGCCTGCACGACGCCGCCGAGACCAAGATCGGCGAGATCAGGGCCGAGAACTGGCGCGCCTGGAACTTCGCCATCGTCGACCAGACCGAGGCCGAGGTCGGCCGGATCACGAAGACCTGGGAAGGGATCGCCAAGACGATCTTCACCACCGCCGACAACTACCTGCTCGACGTGTCACCGACCTTGAAGGGCACACTGCGGATGCTGGTGTTCGCCTCGGCGGTGGGCGTGGACACCGCCCTCAAACAGGACCAGCGGGGGCTGAGCTAGCTCCGAGCGAAGCTCGGCGGCGATACGGCGCCGCAGAGCGACGCCGGCGATGAGCGAAGGGCGACACCCCGCCAGACCCTCCGAGAACGGTTTCTGGGAAGCGCGATCGTGGCCTCGGGCCGGGATTCGCCTTTCGCCTGCGCTGACCACGGAGCCAGGGGGTTCCTGCGAATCAGCCTCCAGTTTACGTTCGGCCTGCCAGTTTCGTGTTGAGGGCATCGACCCACGCCAGGAACGTGACTACGGCATGCTCGTGGCCGTGCTCGTAAGCGTCATGCCAGTCGGCGTGGTGGCCATGCCGCGAGTACAGGCGAAGCGTGAAGTCGGTGACCACGCTTGAGTCCCCATCGCCACGGGTCTTCAGTTGGATGACCTCGACGCGAACGACGTCGTCAAGACCGAGCCCGTCGAGCACGCCTACTCGGCTTGCCTGAGCCGTGCCCCCTCGAAGCCTTCAAGCAGATCTCGGAGGGCCACCGCATCGCCCTCTCGGACCCTGGCGATCAGGTCCTCGTGTTCGTCCATGTGGGTGTTGGCGCTCGACCGGGCAGCCTCGTACGCGGTGATGTACGCGTCGATGGCACGTTCAGCGATCTCCGATGCCGGTTGACCGGTCTCCTCGGCGATGCGCCGTACCCGGCGTATGACCTTCTTGTCCCGAATCCTGATGGCGCCCCTCACCTGCCGCTTCTCTTCTGCCTGATGGCCACTGTACCGGCGGGTCGGATCGTCGGGAACCCCCGACGGGGCCGACACCTCACGAGGGCCGGGCGGAGCCGGGCTTCTGGATCGTGGTCCTCCCCCCAGCCCCTCCCATCAGAGTGGGAGGGGAGCAAACCTCAACCCTCCCACCCCGGGCCCGCCACCACCTCCGCCTCCTGACCGGCCACCGCCATCAGCAGGCCCGCGACCGGACCGTGGCCCGGCACCACCGCTTCGGGCCACACCTCGGCGAGGGGGGCGAGCACGAACCGCCGCTCGGTCATCCGGGGATGGGGAACCCGCAACCCGGGAGCGTCGATCACCGCGTCGCCGTAGAGGAGCAGGTCGAGGTCGAGCAACCGCGGCCCCCACTTCTCGCCCGGCACCCTCCCCGCCGACCGTTCCAGGTCAAAGCACGTCTCGAGCAGCGGACGGGGCCCGATCACCGTGTCGATGACCGCGACGGCGTTGAGAAAAGGTCCCTGGGGTGGACCGCCGACTGGGGCGGTCGACCACAAGGACGACACCGCGGTGACCTCACCGACCCCGGCTAGTCCGGTGACCGCCGCGGTGAGATGCGTCCGACGGTCCCCCAGGTTCGAGCCGAGGCCGACGGCGACGAGCAGGTCAGGCCCCCGCCGACTCGGGGATGACGGCGCGTGCCTCGGGCCCGAGGGGACGCCGGAGGATCTCCTGGACCAGGGCCGTGGCCATGATCGGATCGGGCACCCTGCGGGAATGGACCAGATACCCGGCGAGCACCCCGGCGACGGAGTCGTCGACGATGTCGCGATGGACGAGCAGGGTGGTCTTGGGGATGGCCAACACGCGCGACATCGTCTTGAACACCCGGGTCACCGCCTCGGGCTCGAGCTCGGGCAGCGGCTCGGTATAGGCGCGCATCCCGGCGGCCTCGTAGGCGGCCACGTTTTGGTTTCCCTCGAGCAGGGAGAGCACCGCGTTGACCCCGGCATGCCGCAGCCAGGCGATCTCCTCCTCGCGGCGCACCCGGCGGTGCTGGAAGCCATAGCCCCCGATGCGCTCGGAGACCGCCAGATGACGAGCGATCACCCAGCTGAAGGCACGGGGTTCGAGGCCGATCATGATCAGGCCCGCACGATAGCGTCGGCCATGCGCGCTGATCGCGTTCCCATGACCACGTTGTGTA
>JAZDHM010000233.1:0-12445 GCA_043805935.1 Actinomycetota bacterium | reverse complement strand
CGAGCTGGCCTTCGGCGGATGGATCTTCAACTACGCCGACGAGCTCGGGTTCGGGGGGCAGACCACCGCCTTCGTCCTCAACTCGATGTTCTGGGGAGGCCTGGTGATCGGGCGGGTGATCGCCATCCCGCTCTCCATGCGTTGGAGCCCCCGCATGATGCTGCAGACCGACCTGCTGGCCTGCGCCGGCTTCATCGGCCTCATCGGGCTGTTCCCCGACTCGACCGCAGCGTTGTGGATCGGCACGGTCGGGTTCGGCATGGCGATCGCCTCGGTGTTCGCCTCGTGCATCAACTACACCCAGGAGCGCATGCCCGTCTCCAGCCACGTCACCGCGATCTTCTTCATCGGGGCCAGCCTCGGCTCGATGAGCCTGCCCTGGCTGATCGGCCAGCTGTTCGACAGCCGCGGCCCGGGGACGATGATCTGGGTGGTCGGTGGTGCGATCGCCGGCGGACTGGTGCTGTTCGCGTGGATCCAGGTGCACGCCGCCCGCAAGATGACCGTCACGACCGGGAAGGCCGCCTGAGACCGTGACACCACCGAGTGGAAACTCGAGGCTCGCCGCTCCGCCGCGGGGAAGCGCGGTGCCGCGGTGAGCGACTACCACCTCCACCTCTACCCGCACCGGACGGACGAATCGAACCCGCCGCCTCCCGAGGAGTACCCCCTCAGCCACATCGAGCGATTCGTGACCGAGGCAGCATCACATGGTGTGAGCGAGCTGGCGTTCACCGAGCACTTCTTCCGCTGCGTCGAGTCCGCCGAGGCGCTCGGGCCGTTCTGGGAGGCGGCCCCCGCCGAGGCGGGGGCCCACACCGCGGCCAACGTGGCGGCCGACCGGACCATGTCGCTCGAGCGATACGTCGAGGCGATCGTCGGCGCCAAGGACACCGGGCTCCCGGTGCTGCTGGGGCTGGAGGTCGACTTCGTGCCGGGCACCATCGAGTCGGTGCTCGAGGTGCTGGCGCCGTATCCGTTCGACCTGCTGATCGGCTCGGTCCACTGGATCGACGGATGGTGGTTCGACCGCAGGCATTCGATCGACGAGTGGGAGCGGCGCGGCCAGCGACGGGTGTACGAGCAGTACTTCGACCTGGAGGCCCAGTTGGCGGCGTCGGGGAGTGTCGACGTGCTCGCCCACCCCGACCGGGTGAAGTACCTAGGCCACCGGCTCCCCGAGGAGCCCGTCGACCTGTACTGGGGGCTGGTCGAAGCCGCGGCCGGCAGCGGTGTCGCCGTGGAGGTGTCCAGCGCCGGGCTCCGTCATCCCGCCGCCGAGGTCTATCCGGCTCCGGCTCTCCTCGCGATGTGCCGGTCGGCCGGACTCGACATCACCTTCGCCAGCGACGGCCATCGGCCCGACCAGGCGGGGTGGGGGCACGACCAGGTTGTGCAGGCAGCGCGCGACGCCGACTTCACTCACACCGCCAGGTTCCGGGCACGCCGACGGAGCCTGGTCGTGATCGAGTGAGGGTTGGGGGCGCGGGGGTGGTTCGGGGCCCCTGTCAGGAGGTGACCAGGATCCGTTTCAGGCTCCGAGTCGACTGAGTCGGCACGAGCTCAGTTGGCTCCGCGGGCGCCGTCGCCGCCACCACCATCGTCGCCACCGCCACCACCGCCAGCGCCGCCACCTCCACCACCGACTAACGATGACGACCACGACCACGACCACGACCACCACGACCGCTACGGGACTGGTCGTTGGCTGTCCTCGTTGGCTGTCGGTGGCGGGGTGGGCGGGAAGCACCTACAGACAGGAGGGTGTTGTCAGTGTCGCCATCTATATGCTATTGGCAAATAGAAGGTGCCAAGGAGTGCACATTGACCCATCCGTTATATGTCATTAGCATATATCCAGTATGGCCAGACAGCATGCAACCCCGCTGCCCATGGAGATTGCGACCAGGGCTCTTAGGGTCATCCGCCCACGGGACGCAGCGGACATCTACCGCAACCCTCCGCTGGAGTTTGCACGGCTGACTCGTGCCGGACTCCTCCTGCGAATCGCTCGTGGCTACTACGCGATCCCCCCGATGGAGTCGTTGGGGACGGACTCCTGGCGACCGGCACCGGAGTCCATCGCCTTGGGGATCGGAATGGTGGACTATGGCAAGGAGTCGGTTGCCCTCGCTGGAATAAGCGCTGCTCGGGTTCTCAATGTGCTCCCTCGCGCTTTGGCTGCAGGTGTCGTGGCGGTTCCAGCGTCCCGCAACACGCTCCGAACCATCGCCGGACCCCTCATCTTCTGGACCCGAGACACGTCGCAGCTGCAAACCCAGAAAACCCACACCGAGTTGGTCACGGGTTGGGTCACGACCTCCGAACAGACGCTTCTTGATTTGGCCGACGTACCAGACCTCGGCGGCGTCTCGCCAACGACTGCGTCGGAGGCGATTTGGGCGCTCGCGACCCGCGTCGACTGGGGCACAGTCTTCGACCTGAGCGTCCGCCAACGTCGCCGAGCTGCGTACACGCGCGCCCTGTGGGCGTCGGCGGGACTCATCTCAGAAGTTGCGCCACCACCGTGGCGGTCAAGGCGCTCAGTTTCCAGCCGCGGACTTCGCTCTTGGAGCGATGCGAGCCCTGAGCGCTTCGGTGTGCTGGCGTGATAGAGACCAATGAGTTGCGCGCTTGGGCAGCCGACATGGGCACGGCTGAGTCTCAGATTCGGAAGGACCACCTCGTATCGCACCTTCTACACGGGCTTGAGGGTTACGAGGGCTTCGTGTTCTTCGGGGGCACCGCGCTCAATCGCACCCATGTCCAGCGGCGACGCCTCAGCGAGGATATAGACCTCTATCGGACATACGGGTCCCCGGCAGGCCCTGATGATTTGACGGCGTGGCTCGCTTCGGCCACGCGACGCGATTACCCGGACCTTCGCATCGACCCCGCTGGCACGCGCGGAGATGTCCTCTACTTCGTTGCGCGCGGCGACGACCTGAGTGTCAACATTCAGATCGTTGGCCCACGTCACGAGCGCTCCCGCCTTCCAGTGGCAGCGCACCCCGTCGACCTGCGGTACTCGGACCTGCCTCCGTCGGTCGAGATCGTTGTGCCGACACTTGAGTCCTTTGCGGCGATGAAGGTCGTCGCCTACGAGGACCGACTCGCACCACGGGATCTATTCGACCTTGGGTCACTTGAGGACGTGGGAGCGATCAATGCCGAGGCATTGCGCCTTCTTCGTCACCTCCGGGGGACCGGACCAACTCGCTGGGCTTATGAAGAAGCTCGTTGCCCATCGAGAGACGTGTGGATGGTCGAACTCGCACACCAGACCGCCGATCCTGGAGATCCCGCCGCAACACTCGCCAGAGTGCGCGGGAGTATCGGTGTTGCAGCCGGTTGGCCCGACTAGCTGCTCAGGTGTGTGGCCGGAGGTTGCCGCAGGTCAGGGGCCCTCGGCACCCCTGACCTCTCCGTTACAGGCCCGCGCCTACGGCGTCCCCAGCGCGTATCCCCCGTCGACGTCGATGAGCGCACCGGTGATCCACGCCGCCTCGTCTGACACCAAGAAGGTGACCATGGCGGCGATGTCGGTGCCCGCCCCGACCGCCTCGAGCGCCTGCATCGGGGGCGCGATCCTGGCGAGCAAGTCCTTCGCGTCTGCCTCGTTGGTACCCCGGAACTCCGATGGCACGAGCCCGGGGCGGACCGAGTTGACCCGGATCCGATGCGGGCCGAGGTCGCTGGCCAGTGCCCGGGTCATCGCATCGACGGCGCCCTTGGTGGCCACGTAGCCGAATCGGTTCCGCGGGGGCCGTGGTACCACGGTCGAGCCGATGTTGACCACGGACCCGCCCCGTTCCTTGAGATACGGGACCACCGCCCGGGTGCACAGGTACATCCCGGTGACGTTGGTCTGAAACATCCGCTCGAAGTCTTCGACGGCGAGCTCCTCGATCCCTCCCCGCACCTCGAAGCCGGCGTTGTTGACGAGCGCATCGATCCCGCCGAACGCCTCGACGGCCGTCTCTGCCATCCTGGCGGCGTCCTCGACGAGGGTGACGTCGGTCTCGAGCGGGACGACCCGGCCCGGAGCGTCGGCGAGCTCATCGGCGAGGGCGGCGAGCCGGTCCAGGCGACGGGCCGCGCCAAGCACACGGGCTCCCTCGTTCACCAGGCGCCGGGTGATGTGCGCTCCCAGGCCGCTGCTGGCGCCGGTGACGATCACCGACTTGTCGATCATGGTCGCCCCTACACCACCGCCAGCGGATCCACCATCGAGCCGGTGGCGCCGCGGATCTTCACCGGCAGCATGACGAAGGCGAACTCGTAGACCTTGTCCCGGGCGATCTCCTCGAGGTACACGCTCTCCAGCAGGTAGATCCCGTTCTCGATGAGCAGCTTGGTGTGCACCGGCTGCGGGTTGGCCGGGGTCCCGCGGTCCGGAGCGGGCTGCACCTCGTAGGTCTCGGTGTCCGTCCCGGTGGCGACGACGCCCCGCTCCAGCAGCCACTCGGCGGCCGACAGGTCGGGGCCGGCGGTCTTGTGCTTGACCATCTCGTCCCAATTGGGCCAGTACTTCAGGTACCCGGTGCGGATCAGCACCACGTCCCAGGGCCGCACCTCCACCTTCTGGGTCTTGGCGATCGCCTGCAGCTCGTCGGCTCCGACGGGCTCGCCGGCGGGGAGGGCGTCGATACCGCGGAAGGTGGGCGGATCGAGCAGCACGCCTCTCGTGAAGAAGGGGGGGAGCTTCTCGGCGTCGCCGAACGACGGACCGTGATCGGTGAGGTGTTCGGCGGTGTTGCCGCCGCCGTACCAGTGGTTGTCGTCCCCCACCGTCATGTGGCCGAGCGCATCGACGTGGGTGCCGGAGTGGGAGGTGGCCATCACGTACTCCGCCATGTAGCCCAGGCCGACTTCGTTCGGGGGCCCCCACGGCTGGGCCTTCTCGGCTTTGATGCCGGGGGGAGTCCGGTAGTTGAGCACCTGGAACGGCGGGTGGCCGGGGAACAGGGGCATCCCGGGGAAGCGCGACGCCGCCAGCGAGTAGTACCTGCCCTGCTTCACCATGCGAGCGGCGGCGACGATGTTCGCCGCCGGGATGTCTTTGACCGGTCCGACTTGCTGGGTCATGACTGCTCCTGGATCGCCCTCCACACCCGCTCCGGCGACATCGGCAGGTCGCGGATCACCGCACCGCAGGCGTCGCGCACCGCGCCGGCGACGGCGGGGGCGGTGCACAGCAGGCTGCCCTCGCTCATCCCCTTGAGGCCGTAGGGGCCGGGCCCGTCCTGGTTCTCGATGGTGAAGCTGAGCAATTCGACGGGCAGGTCCTTGGTCGTGGGAATCCGGTAGTCGATGGCGCCGAGGTTCCGGGTGCGCCCTTCGTCGTCCCAGATCAAGTGCTCCATCAGGGACCACCCGACGCCCATCACCGCCGCCCCCTCGTCCTGACCGGTCACCTGCACCGGGTTGAGGGCGAGCCCGACGTCGCTGACCGTGACCAGGCGCTGGACGACCACGTCACCGGTGCCCTCGTCCACGGTGACGTCGCAGGCGGTGCAGTTGAACTCGAAGAACAGGGCGGTTCCCCCGAGGGGATGCTCGGGGATGGCGTCCTTGCGGGCCTCGCCGTTGCCGACGATCTCGCCGCCCATCCGCCCCAGTCCCGCCTTCAGGACCTCGACCACCGGCAGTTCCCGTCCTCCGAACCTCACCATGCCCCGGTCGACGGCGATCTCCGACTCGTCGAGGTCGTGGAGGCGCGAGGCCATCGCCTTGATCTTGCGCTGGAGGTCGCGGCAGGCGTTGAGGACGGCGTTGCCCATCAGCACCGAGGATCGGCTGGCGGAGGTCTGTTGGTCGTAGGGAACGACCGCGGTGTCCCCCATCACCACCTGCACATGCCCCAGGGGGATACCCAGCTCTTCGGCGACGATCTGGGCGAAGATGGTTCGCGCCCCCTGGCCCATGTCGGAGGTGCCGGAGAAGACGATGGCACTGCCATCGGCGAGGAAGCGCACGGTCGAATACGACAGCCCGGTGGTCGGGCCCGACTTGAGGCCGATGGCGATGCCGCGGCCCATCCCCGGAGGCGGGGGCGTATCCCAGTGGATCTCCTCGGCGGCCTTGCGAACGGTCTGGAACCAGTCGCCATCGGCGGGGGTGTCGCCGGGAACGTGCTCCTCGCCGTACTTGACCAGGTTGTGCAGCCTGATCTCGAGCCGGTCGATCCCGAGGGCGATGGCGGCCTCGTCGAGGCATGACTCCCGCGCCCAGGTGACCTGGGGGATACCGAAGCCGCGATAGGGGTGTGTCGGGGTGGTGTGCGACAGGATGGCGCGTGACCGGATCCTGACCGCGGGCGTCCGATACGGGCCCGCCGACAGGAACGACGCCTTCGAGCTGATGCGGTCCCCGGTGTCCCCGTAGGCGCCGATGAGGAAGTCGTTCTCGTAGTCCTGGAACACCAGCGTCCCATCGCGCTTGAACCCCATCCGGACGCGGCTCTCGAGGCCGGTGCGACGCACTGCCTGGAAGGCCTCCTCCAGGGTGAGGACGAGGCGGACCGGCCGCTGGGCGCGCAACGCCATGAATGCCACGATGGGCTCGTGCTTGGGGTGCTGCTTGCCGCCGAACCCGCCCCCGGGATCGGGGGCGAACACCCGCACCTTGGAGAGCGGCAGCCGCAGGATTGTGGCCAGCGTCTTCTGCAGCTGGTACGGGTGCTGGATGCTGCTCCACACGATGATCCCGTCGCCGTCGGGTGCGGCGGCGTAGGCGTGCGGCTCGATGGCGAAGTGGGTCTGGGCCGGCCAGCGATACCGGTTCTCGATGACGAACTCGGCCTCGGCCTCGGCAGCATCGACGTCGCCCCACCCGAAGTCGTATTGGGTGAGGATGTTGGTCTCGGTGTAGGGACCGGGGCGGCGGATCGAGGGGTTCTGGACCAGTTCGGCCTTCGGATCGAGAGCGCCCTCGATCGTGAAGACCGCCGGCAGGTTCTCGTACTCGACCTTCACCAGGCTGGCCGCCTCCTCGGCGGCGTCCCTGGTCTTGGCGGCGACGGCGGTCACCGGCTCGCCGTGGTACTTGACCTCGCCGTCGGCGAGTACCGGACGGTCCTGATACTGCGGTCCGAAGCGAGGTATGGGCTGGGGCAGGTCCTCGGGCTTCATCACGAAGAGCACGCCGGGGACCTGCTCGGCGGCGCTGGTGTCGATGGAGACGATCCGGGCGTGCGCCGATTCGATGGTGATCAGCTTGGCGTAGAGGAGGTCGGCGATGGGGATGTCGGCCACGTAACGCTGATGGCCGGTGACCCGGTCGATCCCACCGAGGCGATGCGCCCCGGCGCCGACGCCGTCTGTTTCTTTCATGATGCGCCTCCCTCCGTGGCGGAGGCCAGGATCGCCGCGGCGATCTGCTCGTACCCGGCGCAGCGGCACAAGTTTCCGGCGAGGGCCTCGTTGACGTCTTCGATGGTGGGATGAGGGTTGCGCTGCAGGAGCGCCTGGGCCGACATGAGCTGCCCCGGGATGCAGTAGCCGCACTGCGCCGCCCCGTGGTCGAGGAACTTCTCCTGGAGACGGCTGAGGCGTCCGTCCCGGGCCAGGCCCTCGACGGTGAGGATCTCACACCCGTCGGCCTCAACGCCGAGCATTAGACAGGAGTTCATCGGGATGCCGTCGACGAGGACAGTGCATGCCCCGCACTCCCCGACGACGCAGCACTCCTTGGTGCCGGTGAGCCCCAGGTCGTCGCGCAGGACGTCGAGCAGGGTGTGGTTCACCTCGATGTCGAACGAGCGCGGGCGCCCGTTCACGGTCATGGTCACGGTCATGGTCTCGTTCATGATGACCTCGCCAAGCGTTCTATGGCGGTACTGAGCGCCCGGGCTCCGAGGATGGGAAGCATGGCGACCCGGTACTGGGGGCCCGCCCGCATCGACGTCGGAGACGGGCTGGCGGCTGAGAACATTCGTTTGAGCACCGGGGCCTTCTCCTCGTCGGTGGCGGCCGGGTTGGCGAGGACCCCAGTCTTGTCGATCACCAGCAGTGCGCGTGGCCCGACGCTCCCGTAAGCGAGGCGGGTGGTGCCGGTGGCGTCCACCCCGCAACACAGTGTGATCGAGGCCAGGTCGGTTCCCCGCCGCCGGGTCATCCGGGTGTAGGCGGCGGCGATCGGCGTGGCCGGCAGGGGCAGTTCGATGGCCGTCACCAATTCGGCGGGGCCCATGGCCACCTTTCCCGGTCCGACGATGAACTCGTCGATGGGCACCCGGCGGCGTCCCGAGGCGTCGGCGATCACCATGACTGCCCCGTACACCAGCAGCGGAGGGGCGGTGTCCGCCGCCGGGGAGCCGTTGCAGATGTTGCCGGCCAGGGTCGCCCGATTGCGGATCTGGATCGATCCGACGGTGTCGGCCGCCTCGACGAGGGCGGGGAAGTGCCGCCGCACCCGCTCGTCGGCCGAGATCTCGGCCATGACGGTCCCCGCCGTGATCACCAGCCGGCCGTCCTCCTCGCGGATCGACGGGCGCAGCTCCTCGATCCGCTTGAGGTCGATCACGACCTTCGGCTGTCGCCACCGGTTGCGCAGCTCGATGACGAGGTCGGTACCCCCGGCCAGCAGCTTGGCCTGATCGCCGTGCTCTTCCAGCAGGGCGATCGCCTCCTCCACGGTCGTCGGCCTGGCGTACCTGAAGGACTGCATCAGCGGTGATCCTCTCTGGATCTCATCCGTTCACAAGACCTTGTCTGCCTCGTCCATGAGCGCCTGCGGGTTGGCGGCGCGCACCATGTAGTACGGGCGCGTGCAGAAGCGCGCCAGGAACTCCGCTCTGGCGTGCCGCCGCGCCTCGGTGTCGACCACCGGCATCGGCCAGGCCGACGCCAGCAGCTCGTTGAGGTGGAAGTAGTTCTGCACCGAGTGGAGCGACTGGTACTCGCGCTCGTATGGGATCATCGGGGCCAGGCTCGGGTCGAAGTTCCCGTCGATGGCCGGCACGAGGACGGCGTCGACGTTGCTGGGGTTGGGGTACTCCTGCCAGGTGGGCATCTCATCGCCGAAGAAGATCTGGGCGCCTCGCTCCGGGGCCGCCTTGTCGGCGCGTTCGGTGCCCTTCTCGCGGTTCTTGATGAAGACGGTCTTGGAGCCGGCGACGGCGACGCCCTGGTCGTCGATGATCGTGGTCTCGGTGGAGACCAGCAGCCCGCCGCGTCGGCACGCCTCGATCTGGGTCATGCTCTTGCCGTGGTTCGACTCGCCGCCGAGGAGCAGGACCGTCATGTCGTGGTATCGGACGGCGGCGGAGTGGAAGGGGTGGAGGCCGACATCCTCGAGCCGGAGTGCCAGCAGGGTGATGATCGACTTCTGGATCGGGCCGACGGCCCACGGACCATCGAATCGCATCGTCGAGCCGTTCCACTCGACGTGGAGGTCGGCGGCATCGCGGTTCCAGACGATGCTCGGGTCGCTCAGGGTGACCTTGGGCTCGATGCGCACGTCGGCGAGCCGGTAGTTGAGGAAGTCCATGCTCTCGAGCACGTGCTCGGGGACCTTCGAGCCGGTCACGTCGACTCGAATCCGCGCCGGGCCGGCCGACATCTCCTCAGTCAGGTTTGGCATGTGAGAACCTCGCTGTTCGCGATTCGTCGTTCGTGATTCGTCAGTCAGCAATGCGCAATGCGCAATGCGCAATGCGTTACCTGTTACCTGTCACCTGTCACCTGACATCCGCAGGCGCGTCGCCCGGGCCGGATTGACCAGCCCGGGCGACACGCGACTGCTCAGCTACAGGACCTGAACGACGCCCTTGGTGCCGTCGACGCGGATCCGATCGCCGGTCTTGATCCTCAGCGTGGCCACCGAGGTCCCGATGACCGCCGGGATGCCGAACTCCCGCGCCATCACCGCGGGGTGCGACACGACGCCGCCGGCGTCGGTGACGATCCCTGCGATCACCGCGAAGAGCGGCGTCCAGGCCGGGTTGGTCATCTGGCAGACCATGATCTCGCCGGGCCTCACGTCGTCGAATTGGTCGATGCTCATCACGACGCGGGCCACTCCTTCGACGACGCCGGGCGATGCCGCCAGGCCGACCACCTGGCCCTTTTCCGCCTTTCCCCTCTGCAGCTTCTCCGGGAAGCCCCACAGGTTGAGATACGGGAAGGCCAGCTGGCTCTCGGTGGCGGTCCCGATGAAGTCCGCCGGACGGAACTTGTAGGACTCGAGCCGCTCCTGGCGGCGCTTCTTGACGATGCTCCGGGCGTCGTAGTTCTTGAGGTCGCCGAGCAGGTACCGCAGCTCGTTGTACTTCAGGAGGATGACGTCGTCGGGCGCATCCAGCACGCCTTCGGCGACCAGCTTCTTGCCGATGCAGATCAGGACCACCCGCACGTGCTGGTTGGTCCCCTGATCGATGTAGAAGTGGTGGTCCGGGGTCAGCGGGGCCATCTTGAGGTTGATCTCGTTGGCCGTCTTCATCTTCTCCAGGGCCTCACCCTCGAGACCCGCCAGCAGCTCCTTGGAAGCCGCCGCGATGTCGTCGGCCAGGGCCTTCACCGCCGTCGGATAGTCGTAGTCCGACTTGATGTAGCCGTTGATCACGTCGAGCACCGGGCCGGCCTCTTCGAACCAGCTCGGGAAGATGAACTCGTGGCTCCACACCGCGTGCCAGCCGAACTCACGCTGGTAAGTGGCGACGTCCTCGAGGAGCTCCTTGCCCTCGACGGTCTTGTCGAGCGCGGCGTGGATCTCCATGCCGGTGCCCGAGGCGAACGCCGCCGAGAGCGTCTTGTTCTTCTTCGCCTTCTCCTTGATCTTCCACAGGGTCTCGATGGCGTCCCAGTTGCGGTCCGCCGCCGAGTTCTGCAGCCGGCCGAGCAGCGCGTCGTCGACCTTGCCCCGAACCTCCTGCACCACGGCGCGGAGGTTGAGGGTTGCCGACAACTGGGCGAAGTTGAGCATCCAGTGGATCTTCCAGTGGCGATCGTGGATGTCGATCGCGTCCTCGAGGATCACTGCCCACTCCACCAGGCTGATCTCGTTCGTCTTGAAGATCTTCGCCTCGAGGTAGTCGAGGTTGCGCCGCATCTCGGGGACCAGGCGCTCCCGCCACCAATTGGCGAAATTGAGTCCGTACACCGGAAGGACGGCGCCCAGGTAGGCCCCGATCTTCGCCGGATACTCCGGGTCCAAGTTGATCCGCGGGGCGTAGGTGCTCCCGTACTCCATGGCAGGGACGGAGAGGTCCGGATCCTGTGGGATCGCCGTCGTGTACAGGTACCCGTTCACGTTCTTGGCGATCCAGTCGACCGCGAACGGCGTCCCGAAGCGGCGGAACATGTGATCGCACGACATCCACCATCCACCGATGTCGAAGTACATCGGCGAGAGGGGCTGCGGGCAATGAAGGTCGTCGTACACCCAAAACAGCTTCTTCTCGGTCTCGGAGTCCCACTTCACCGGGAACTCCTTCGACCCGAAGAACTCTGCTACCACCTTGCTCGTATCAGCCATGCCAGGCTTCCTTTCTTCGGTTCACACAGACGGGATCGCGTGACGGTCGGATGCGGACAGGTCTCGAAGTCCCGACCCCGCCTGCCGCCGTTCTCCGTTGCCTCCGATTACCTGTTCGATTGGTTCTTTCCCTTGGTGAATACCGGAGCCCTGCCAGTCGTGGTAGAGCCGATTGACGCATTCGGCCATGGCTTTGGCGAACTCCGGATCGTTGATGTCCGTGTCCATCTCGACCCTCTCCATGGAGGGGTCGATGGCCGCCCGGAGGCTCCCGATCAGCGCTCGATCGGCCACCGGATCGTGGAAGGCCCCGCCCTCGACGGACATCCCCGAGATGCCCCGGAGTGGCACGAAGACAGCGGTGGGACCTTTGGCCCGGTTGACCTTCTCGGCGAGGACCTCACCGAGGCGAGCGCACTCCTCGGCGTTCGTTCGCATCTGGGTGACCGCCGGGTTGTGGACGTACAGGTTCCGCCGGCGGAACCGCTCGGGCACGGTGTCGATCGGGCCGAAGTTGGCCATGTCGAGCGCCCCCAGCGACACCACCTGGGGGAGGCCGAGGGAACCCGCCGTCTCCAGCCGGTCCGGTCCCGCCGACAGGGTGCCGCCGACCAGCTCGTCGGCCAGCTCGGTGGCGGTGACGTCGAGGGCACCGGTGATCACCCCGGACCGCATCAGCGACTCCATCGACCGGCCGCCCGCGCCGTTGGCGTGGAAGACCAGCACCTCGTACCCGTGCGCCTCCAGCCAGCGGCGGGCCGCGGTCACCGCCGGCGTGGTGACGCCGAACATGGTGGCGCCGATCACCGGCCCTCCCGGCCGGGAGGGTTGGGCGGTGGCATTGGCCCGGGCCATCCCCGCCAGAGCCGCCGCTGCGTTGTCGAGGATCCTGCGGAGGACGTGGTTGAGGCCGGAGATGTCGACCACCGAGTTCACCATGGCGATGTCGGTGCCGCCCACGAATGCC
>JAZDHM010000232.1:0-8505 GCA_043805935.1 Actinomycetota bacterium | reverse complement strand
CCTCTTCTACTACCAGAGCCAGGTGCCCCAGCACACCGAGCTTGCCTGGATCCTGGGCACCCTCACCGGCACCGGCCAGCTCGGCCGGATGACCCAGTTCAAGGACAAGGCCGACCGATCCGGCGCCAACCTCGGACTCTTTGCCTACCCGGTCCTGATGGCCGCCGACATTCTGCTGTACCGCGCCCACGCCGTTCCGGTGGGTGAGGATCAGAAGCAGCACCTGGAGCTCACCCGCGACCTGGCCCAGCGGTTCAATGCCCGTTTCGGTGAGGAGTTCCCCATCCCCGAGCCGATCATCCCCGAGCACGGGGCGCGGGTCATGTCGCTGCAGGATCCCACGGTGAAGATGTCGAAGTCCGACCCGGACGAGGGGAGCCGCATCCTCGTGCTCGACGACCCCGACACGATCAGGGGGAAGGTCAAGCGTGCCGTCACCGACTCGGGGAGCGACGTCCGCCTCGATTGGACTGCCAAGCCGGGGGTCTCCAACCTCCTCGAAATGATGTCGCTGTTCACCGGCACTCCGATCGCGGCACTGGAAGGCACCTACGGTGGCGGTGGGTACGGCAAGTTCAAGGAGGCGGTCGCCGAGGCGATCGTCGCCGGCCTCGCCCCGGTCCGGTCGTCGTACCGGGACCTTGACGACGCCGAGGTCGAGCGGCTCATGCTGCGAGGTGCCCTCGATGCCAGGACCAAGGCGGAGGGCTTCCAGCAACGCGTCAGGAAGCGGGTGGGGTTGGCCGGCTAGGGCACGCCCCCGGTGTCCCTCCCCTGCGTGGCTGTGTGGCCCGTTTCCGGGTCTACGCGGGCACATCCGTCTCCGCCGCGGTCCGGTCGCGCTGCATCTCGGCCCGCGGTACGCTCGGTCGCCACGGGTGTAGGGAGGGCATGGACATCGACATCGGCATCGGCAAGACCGGTCGCCGGGCGTGGGCGCTCGACGACATCGCCATCGTCCCCAGCCGGAGGACCCGCGATCCCGACGACATCGACCTGTCCTGGGAGATCGACGCCTACCGGTTCGAGCTGCCGCTGCTCGCCTCGGCGATGGACTCGGCGGTGAGCCCGGCGACGGCGATCGAGATCGGCCGGCTCGGGGGCGTGGGCGTGCTGAACCTCGAAGGGCTGTGGACCCGCTACGCCGACCCCGAGCCCTATCTCGAGGAGATCGCCGGGCTGCCGGCCGACAAGGCCACCCCGCGGATGCAGGAGATCTACGCGCAGCCGATCGATCCCGATCTGATCATTCAGCGAATCGCCGAGCTGCGCAAAGCCGGGATCACCACGGCGGCGAGCCTCACCCCGCAAAGGGTGGCCGCGTTCGCACCACTCACGGTCAAGGCGGGTCTCGACCTCCTGGTCATCCAGGGAACCGTCGTGTCCGCGGAGCACGTGTCGACCCGCACCGAGCCCCTCAACCTGAAGGAGTTCATCGCCCGGTTCGACCTGCCGGTCATCGTCGGTGGGTGCGCCTCGTTCTCCACGGCCCTGCATCTGATGCGCACCGGAGCGGTCGGCATCCTGGTCGGCGTCGGCCCGGGTGCGGCGTGCACGACGAGGGGGGTCCTCGGCGTCGGGGTGCCACAGGCGACGGCGATCGCCGACGCCGCCGGCGCACGGATTCGGTATCTGGATGAGACGGGCCGGTACGTCCACGTCATCGCCGATGGTGGGATGCGTACCGGCGGCGACATCGCCAAGGCGATCGCCTGCGGGGCCGACGCGGTGATGCTGGGCTCTCCGATCGCTGCCGCCATCGAAGCCCCCGGCCGCGGCTACCACTGGGGCATGGCGGCATTCCACCCGTCGCTGCCGCGGGGGGCTCGGGTGCAGGTGGGGGAACTGGGCACGCTGCGGGAGATCCTGCTCGGGCCGGCCCACGACAACGACGGGCGGCGCAACTTGTTCGGCGCCCTGCGGGTGTCGATGGCGACCACCGGGTATGCCGACCTGAAGGAGTTCCAGAAGGCCGAGGTTATGGTGGCGCCGGCGCTGCGCAGCGAGGGCAAGAGCCTGCAGCGCGAGCAGCGGGTGGGCATGGGGTGACGGCCCACGGGGACCTCGATCGGATTCTGGTGGTGGACTTCGGGGCCCAGTACGCCCAGCTGATCGCCCGCCGGGTGCGCGAGGCGCACGTGTTCTCCGAGATCGTGCCGCGTGACGTCACGACGGCCGAGATCGCCGCGGCAGCACCCTCCGGCATCATCCTCTCGGGGGGGCCGGCCTCCGTGTACGCCGACGACGCCTACGTCCTCGATCCCGGGGTTCTCGAGCTGGGGATACCGGTGCTCGGCATCTGTTATGGCCACCAGGTCCTGGCTCATGCCCTGGGCGGCGACGTCGTCCGTACCGAGAACGCCGAGTTCGGCCGCACCGAGCTCCATGCGGTGGGCGGATCGACACTGCTCGAGGGTTTGCCGGAGCACCAGCCGGTGTGGATGAGCCATCGCGACTCGGTGGTGAAGGCGCCCCCGGGCTTTGCGGTGATCGCCTCGACCGACTCGTCCCCGGTGGCGGCGATGGAGGACCTCGACCGCCGCCTGTGCGGGGTGCAGTTCCATCCCGAGGTCGCTCACACGCCGAGGGGCCAGGACGTCATCAAACGGTTCCTCTACGACGTGTGCGGGGTACGCCCGACCTGGACCCATGTGGGGATCATCGAACAAGCCGTCCGGGCGATTCGTGACCAGGTCGGGGACGCCAGGGTGATTTGCGGCCTCTCCGGCGGGGTGGACTCGGCGGTGGCGGCCGTCCTCGTGCACCGTGCCGTCGGCGATCGACTCACCTGCGTGTTCGTCGACCATGGTCTGCTCCGGGCGGGGGAGGCCGAGCAGGTCGAGAGCACGTTCCGGCAGCACCTCGACATCGACCTGATCCACGTCCGCGCCGCCGACCGGTTCCTCGACGCTCTCGCCGGGATCACCGACCCGGAGGAGAAGCGGATGATCATCGGGGAGACCTTCATCCGGGTGTTCGAGGAGGAGGCGGCCAAGATCGCCGATGCCCGGTTCCTGGTGCAGGGGACGCTCTATCCCGATGTCATCGAGTCGGGCACCCGTGACGCCGCCAGGATCAAGAGCCACCACAACGTCGGCGGGCTGCCCGACCACATGGACGTGGAGCTCGTCGAGCCGCTGCGCGACCTCTTCAAAGACGAGGTCCGGGCCGTCGGCGAGGAACTCGGGCTGCCCGAGGCCATCGTCTGGCGCCAGCCTTTCCCCGGACCGGGCCTGGCGGTGAGGATCATCGGCGAGGTGACGCGGGAGCGCCTCGAGATCCTCCGTGCTGCCGACGCGATCATCACCGAGGAGATTCGCCGCGCCGGCCTGGAGCGGAAGATCTGGCAGGCGTTCGGCGTGCTGCCGGCAATCCGGTCGGTCGGGGTCCAGGGTGACGAGCGCACGTATGCCCACCCGTTGATCATCCGGGCGGTGTCATCGGAGGATGCCATGACCGCCGACTGGGTGCGACTCCCTTACGACGTGCTGGAGCGGATCTCGTCGCGGGTGATCAACGAGGTGCCGGGGATCAACCGGGTTGCCTACGACGTCTCGTCGAAGCCCCCGGCGACCATCGAGTGGGAGTAGGCGGAGGCTCGCGGTCGCCGCTGCGATGACCGCGGGCGAGCATCCCCTTGGGGCTTGCGCGCACCGGCGCGGTTTCGCCCATCGCCCTTCGCTTATCGCCTCGGTCGGGTTCGGGACTAGTCCGGGGCCTCAAGGCGTGGTCGGGGTCTTCCGATACCCCTCTGAGCACTTCCCATCGGCGCGAGGTGATCGTGGCGGCCTACAACGAGGATCTCGAGCTCCAGCACCTGTTTGCTGGGGAGATCGAAGAGCGCGCTGCCCGTCTGGTCGACGGGGCCGAGCATCTTGCCGCCGGTGACCTCCCCCGGGGGGCGCTCGGCGACATGTATCGGGAAGGCCACACCATCAAGGGCACCGCCCGCATGATGGGATACAGCGCCATCTCCGACGCCGGCAAGCTGCTCGAGGACGCCTGGCGGTCCCTCCGGGAGGGAGAGACCGAGCCGGCCATCGAGCTCGCCCTCGCCCTCGGCCACCTCGCCAAGGAGCTGCTGGGAGCGGTCTCCGCCGACCCGAGCACCGGGACCCCGGGTCTCGCCGCCGGGATGCGCGAGCTGCGCCGTGAGCTTCAGGGCGATCGGCTGGCGATCGAAGAGATGCTGCCCGACGGCGTCGCCGGCGCCAATCGCGCCGACTACGGCGACCTCGGCGGACTACTCGGGACGCTCGACTCGTGGGCGTTCGGCGAGAACACGCGTGTGAACGCCGCCAGCCTCTTTCGGTTGATCAACGAGGTCTGCTCGCTGCGGGTCGATGCCGAGGCCGTGGTCGCCATGGTCGGACAGGTGACCCGGTCGCTGGGGAAGCCGGCCGACCTCGAGGAGGCCCTCACCCGGCTGCACGCCACGGTGGCGAGCAATGAGAAGGCAGTAGTCGATTTGCAGACGAGGGCGGTGGACCTGGCCGCCAACCCGCTCAGCGAGATCACGAGCACGTATCCGCAGCTGGTCCGGTACGTGTCTCGCAAGGCGGGCAAGGAGATCCGCTTCGAGCTCGTCGGCGACCAGTTCGCCGCCGACCGCCAGGTGCTCGAGCGGCTCTCCGACCCACTGCGGCACCTGCTGGTGAACGCCGTGCACCACGGGGTCGAGCCACCCGAGGAGAGGGCGGCATCGGGCAAGCCACGCACCGCCACCTTGGCGCTGCGGGCCGAGGTGAACGATCACAGGCTGTCGATCGTCGTCGAGGACGACGGCCGCGGGGTGGATTGGAACGCCGTGCGACGGGCCGCGATCCGCCGCGGACTCCTGCCCGAGGGCGAGACCGCTGACACCGAAGCCCTGCGGTCGTTGCTGTTCGCTCCCAACTTCTCCACGACCGTGCCCGGCGAGCTGGTTGGTGACGGCCAGGGCCTGGCCGCCGTCGCCCAGGCCGTCGAGGCACTGCACGGCAGCCTGGTGTTCGAGACCGAGCCAGGCCAGGGCACGAGGGTCACCATCACGGTCCCCACGAGCCGGGCGCTCCAGGACGCCGTACTGATCACCGCCGCCGGTCAGACCTGGGGGATTCCGGAGATCGCGGTCCTCGACCACTTGGCGCTCGACTCCGTCAGGCTGATCGAGACGCCGCAGCGTACCGAGATGACCTGGGAGGGAACGACCGTCCCGGTGATGTCATTCGCCGACGCCGTTGGGCTGCGCGAGACCGGGGTCCTGTCGAGGGTGCTGGTCATCTCCAGCCCGATCGGGCCGGTCGGATTCATGGTCGTCGGGGAGCTGGGCCGGCGCCAGGTGGCCGCCCGCGAGCTGGGCCCCGTGCTCGACGGCGTTCCTCACCTGACCGGAGCGGCGTTGCTCGGCGGTGGCGACGTCGTCGTGCTGGTCGATCCGAGCCGCCTGGCCGAGCGCGCCCGGGCCGTACGCGACACCGTCAGGCCGCGCCGCCGGGTGCTTGTCATCGACGACTCCCGCGGCGCACGTCAAGTGGTCGGAGGTGCACTCGGATCGGCCGGGTTCGAGGTCGACCTCGCCGGCAGCCCCACCGAGGCCTTGTCGGTGCTGGCCGAGCAGGAGTTCGACGCCATCGTGATGGATTACGTGCTTCCGACGATGGACGGTGCCACGCTCGCCGGGCGGGTCCGCCAGCTGGGCATCACAGCCCCGATCGTCATGCTGTCCGGCGCCGCCACCGCCGAGGACCAGAGCCGGGCCCTCAAGGCAGGAGCCGATGCCTACCTCGACAAGGACGACGTCCGCAAGGGCGCCCTTGCCGCCGTCATCCACGATCTGATCGAGGCAGCGTAGGAGCAGTCTTCAGTCCGCAGTCTTCGGTCTTCAGTCTCCGGTCCATGGTCTTCAGCGTCCCCACCGCACCGTGGCTACCTGCCGCACGCCGGGAAACTACACCTGGGGGATTCATCCGGTCGCGCCTCCTACAATCGGCTCGTGCCCGACTCGCCTCTCTTCGACGACCTCAACCCGACGCAGCGGGAAGCGGTCGCCGCCACCGAGGGTCCGGTGCTGGTCGTGGCAGGGGCAGGTTCGGGGAAGACCCGGGTGCTCACATATCGGATCGCCCACCTGATCCGCGACCATGGCGTGTCGCCGTACGCCATCCTGGCGATCACCTTCACCAACAAGGCCGCCAATGAAATGCGTGACCGTGTCGCCCGGCTGGTGGGGGGCGTATCCCGGGGGATGTGGGTGTCGACGTTCCACTCAGCGTGCGTGCGGATCCTTCGGCGGGACGCCTCGGTGCTCGGTTACAAGTCCCAGTTCACGATCTACGACGACCTCGACTCGCGCCGACTGATCGAGTACTGCGTGCGGGACCTCGATCTCGACCCGAAGCGCTTTCCGCCGAAGGGGATTCGGGCGGCGATCAGCAATGCCAAGAACGAACTCGTCGACTTCGAGTCCTTTGCCTCTCAGGGGACCGGGCCGTATCACGAGAAGGTCGCCGACGTGTACCGGCTCTACCAACAGCGGATGCTGGAGGCCTCGGCGATGGACTTCGACGATCTGCTGATGGTGACGGTCGAGCTGTTCGGCGCCTTCCCCAAGGTGCTCGCGCACTATCAGGACCGCTTCCGCTACGTGCTGGTGGACGAGTACCAGGACACGAATCACGCCCAGTACCGGTTGGTGCAAATGCTCGCCGCCAAGTCGCACAACCTGTGTGTCGTCGGGGACTCCGATCAGAGCATCTACGCGTTCCGAGGGGCGGACATCCGCAACATCCTCGAGTTCGAACGCGACTATCCCGACGCCAAGGTGGTCGTCCTCGACAGGAACTACCGCTCCCCCCAGACCATCCTCGATGCCGCCAACGCCGTCATCTCCAACAACGGCAGCCGTAAGCCGAAGCACCTATGGACCGATCTCGGCACGGGTGATCCGGTGACCGTGTACCGGGCGGAGGACGAGCATGACGAGGCGGCCTTCATCGCCGAGCAGCTGGGGTCCCTCGAGGATCAGGGGCTCCGGTTGTCGGACGCGGCGATCTTCTACCGCACCCACGCCCAAGCACGCGTGCTCGAGGAGGTGCTGGTCCGATACGGGGTGCCCTATCAGGTGATCGGCGGGCCAAAGTTCTACGACCGGCGCGAGGTCAAGGACGTGATGGCGTACCTGAAGGCCATCACCAACCCGTCCGACTCGGTGGCGATGAAGCGGATCCTCAACGTGCCCAAGCGGGGGATCGGCGACACCAGTGTCGGGCACATCGACCGCATCGCCGAGGCCGAGGGGATCACGTTCTACGGGGCCTTGACCCGGGCCGGGGAGAATCCTCGTTTGTCTCCCCGGGCGATCAACGCCATCGGTGAGTTCGTGGCGCTGCTGAACCTTCTGGTGGGCGCCGCCGGCGAGGGGCCGCGAGCCACCCTTCAGGCGGTGCTCGCCGACACCGGCTACCTCGCCGAGCTCGAACACGAGGGGACGATCGAAGCGCTGGGGCGGGTGGAGAACCTCAAGGAGCTGCTGTCGGTGGCCACCGAGTTCGAGGAGAACGGGCCCCTCACCGATCTCGGCGACGAGCGTTGGAACGAGCTGGATGGCCTGCGGCGGCTCGAGTTGTTCTTGGAGTCAACGGCATTGGTATCCGACGTCGACGCCCTCGAGGAGTCGGGTGCGGTCACGATGATGACCCTGCACAACGCCAAGGGCTTGGAGTTCCCGGTGATCTTCATCGCCGGGATGGAGGAGGGGGTGTTCCCCCACATGCGGAGCCTCGGCGACCCCGAGCAGCTCGAGGAGGAGCGTCGTCTCGCTTACGTCGGCATCACTCGTACCAAGCGGCGTCTCTACCTCAGCCACGCCACCACTCGAAACCTGTTCGGCGCCACCAACTACAACTCGCCGAGCCGGTTCCTCGGCGAGATCCCGGAGAACCTCATGGCCGAGGCGGACAAGCGGGTCCGACGGCCCGACCGCGAGGCAACCCAGCCCCGGCCGACACTCGGCGGCGGCGACGTCTCCCGGGGCGATCGTATCCGCCATCGTCAGTGGGGCCTGGGCACGATCGTGTCGGTCGACGGTGACGGCGATCGCGCCGAGGCGATCGTCCGGTTCGACGAGGCGGGGGAGAGACGCCTGTTGCTGGCCTGGGCGCCCCTGGAGCGGGCATGACCATCTCCCTCGTCGAAGCCCTGGAGCGCCTGGTGGTCGCCGCGGTGCTGTCGGGGGTGATCGGTTTCGAACGGGAGGTCGCCCAGAAGGCCGCCGGGTTGCGGACCCACATGCTGGTCGGTCTGGGATCGTCGCTCTTCACGCTGCTTGGCGTGGCGGCGTTTCCGGGTTCCGACCCTGCCCGGATCGCCGCCCAGGTCGTGACGGGCATCGGCTTCCTGGGAGCCGGGGCCATCTTCCGTCACGGGTTCACGGTGCGCGGCCTGACCACCGCGGCCGGGCTGTGGACGGTGGCCGCGGTCGGCATGGCGGCGGGAATCGGCGAGTGGGCGGTGGCGCTGGTCGCC
>JAZDHM010000231.1:0-3435 GCA_043805935.1 Actinomycetota bacterium | reverse complement strand
GGCCCCAACTCCATGGGGATCCGATCCGAGCCCGGCGGCTACGACGCGACCTTCATCCCGCCGGACCGGATGACACCCGGCGTCCGGCGTCCGACGCCGGTGGCGATGGTCGCCCAGAGCGGCGCCTTCACCCTCTCCCGCCTCGATCGCCTGCCGTGGCTGCAACCCCGGTACGTCGTCACCGTCGGCAACCAACTCGACCTGACGATCGGCGACTACCTCGAGTACTTCGCCGACGAGGCCGAGGTGGCGATCGTCGCCTGCTACCTGGAGGGGTTCGGTCCTGGCGACGGCGATCGGGCGCTTCGAGCAGCCACCCGACTGCGGGAGAGAGGTGGCGTCCTCTTGTGGTACCGGGGCGGCCGTACCGCGGTCGGGGCACGATCGGCGGCGTCGCATACCGCGGCGGTCGCTACCGACGACGTCGCCGCCCGGTCCCTCGCTGCGGCGTCGGGCATCCTCGAAGCCGGGGCACTCGACGAGTTCGACGACCTGCTGCGGGTGGCGGTCCTCTTGCACGAGAAGCCGATCGGCGGCCTGCGGTTCGCCGCGGTGTCCAACGCGGGCTTCGAGTGTGTGGCCGCAGCCGACGCCCTGGGAGAGCTGGTTCCCGCTGAGTTCTCGCCCCCCACCCGCGCCCGGCTGGAAGCCATCCTGAGGGAGGCGGGTCTCGACGGCATCACGGACGTCCGCAACCCGCTCGACCTGACCCCGATCGCAGCCGACGAGGCGTTCGCAGCCGCCGTCGAGGCGGTGCTCGACGATCCCGGAGTGGACGTGGCGGCAATCGGGTGTGTCCCGTTCACTCCTGCCCTGGCGACGCGACCCGAGGACGTGGAGAGCCCGGGGTCACTACCGGATCGGCTGGCCGCCCTGGCGGGGCACCCCACCCCGTGGGTGTGCGTCGTCGACGCAGGACGGCGATACGACGGGATGGCCGACCACCTCGAGTGGGCCGGGGTGCCGGTGCTCCGCTCGATGGACCGTGCGGTCCGGCTGCTGGGCCGCCACGCCATGTCGCGGGTTTCGGTCGGCGGTTAGGCCAGAACCGCCTTCGCCGCCAGCCTGATCGGCGCACGGTCTATCGAGAGGAACTCCATCGGAGCGGAGGTGTCCCACTCGTCGGCGGCGGCGCCGGTCAGGTAGCGGGCCACCATCGAGCCGATGGATGGCGACTCCTTGAACCCGTGGCCGGAGAACCCGTTGGCGACGATGAACCCCTCGAGCGAGGTCGGCCCGACCACCGCATGGACGTCCTCGACGTTCATCGTGTACATGCCGGCGATGCCGGCGATGGAGCCGCGATGGGGCAACGATGGGATGCGGTGATGGAGGGCGTGGATCTTCACGTCGCGAAAGGCGGCGTCGATGTTCCCGTTGAACACGTCGGGATCGGTGACCACCTCCTGCTCGTCCTCCGCCAAGATCGACCCGACGAGGATCTGCTGGCCCCCCGCCTCGGGACGCAGGTAGATGCCGCCCGAAGAGTCGGCGACCACCGGGATCGGGCCGGGCACGACGTCGCGCGGCCACTCCCGGTAGATCACCTGTGCCCGGATCGGGCGGAGGGTCCACGGCTGATACGAGAAATCGGCCATGGCGGCGAGCCGGGTCGCCCAGGGCCCGGCGGCATTGACCACGATCGGGGCGTCGACGGAGGTGCCGCCACCCGCCTCGACCCCGAGTACCCGCCCGTTCGAGGTGCGCACCTTGGTGACCGGCGTCTGGAACCGGACGTCCACCCCTGCATGGCGCACCGCCTCGAGCAGGTCCTGGGCGGCGCTCACCGGGTCGAAGAACCCGCTCTCGGTCTCAAAGAGGAACGGCTCGTGGTCGACGCAGGTGTGCTCGGTCTCGCCGGTGAGATCGAACGGCTCGTTGCAGGTCGAGAGGGCCGGAAACCGCTCGTGCACCCCGGCGGCGTCGAGCCCCTCGACCCCGATCCCGAGCGACGCCATCCGCGACCGGGCCTTCTCGACCGCCTCCGGCGTCTCGTTCATCATCCACAAGACCCCGGTGTGGTGGAACCGGGCCCTGGGCTCGGCGATGCCGGTATAGGCAGCCCAGTTGCGATGGGCGCGCAACCCGTCGCGGGCGATCATGATCGCCTCCGGGTGGGTGTAGCGCTGGCGGAGAATGGCGCAGGAGGCGCCGGTCGAGCCCTCGGCGACGTTGCGGGCCTTCTCCAAAACGACGATTCGGCGAGGGTCGCGTCGGCTGATCTGGTGGGCGATCGACAGGCCGATGATGCCGGCCCCGACGATCACGACGTCGGCGGTCTCCCGGCTCATCTCCCCTCCCGTGGGTGCGCACCGCCAGTGTACGGACCGGCGGATACGGGGTACCGCGGGCGGCACCCCGCCCCGGCCAGGGTGAGTGCCTGCCACCCGCCTGCGCTTCGGCGCCTACCATTCCTCGGCCATGGACCTGTCCGACACGGGAGGTTGCTGACGTGGTGAGCCCCGAGGGCGCGCTCGGTCCCGGCGAGGGGTACCTCGGGCCGGTCGAGGGGGAGGGTTCGATCGTCGGGCAGTCCCCATGGCAGCTCTTCGTCATGCGGTTCCGCAAGGACAAGGTGGCCATCGGCGCCCTCGGGTTCCTCGTTCTGCTGATCCTCGCCGCCCTGTTCGCCCCGGTGATCGCCCAACGCGTCGTCCATCACGGCCCGAACGATCTGTACATCCACGACCCGGTCAAGATGGTCAATGAGTTCGGCCTGCCCCTCGGACCCAACCAGCAGTTCTGGTTCGGAGCCGACCGATCCGGCCGGGACCTCTTCGTCCGGGTGTTGTACGGCGCCAGGACGTCGCTGCTCGTCGGTGTGGTGGCCACCGGATTCGCCGTCTTCGTCGGTGTGACGCTCGGGCTGATCGCCGGTTACTACGGGGGCTGGCGGGACACGCTGATCTCCCGCACCACCGACATCGTCCTGTCGTTCCCCCTCCTGCTCTTCGCCATCGGGATCGTCGGGGCGTGCTCGGCGTCGCCGGAGGGCTGTTTCGGAGGACTGATAAAACCTGGCCTCCAACTGGTGGTGTTCGTGATCGCCCTCTTCAGCTGGCCCAACATCACCCGCGTGGTCCGCGGGAACATGCTCTCGCTGAGAGAACAGGAGTTCGTCGACGCCAACCGGTCGGTCGGCGCCGGCAACCTGACGATCATCTTCCGCGAGATGCTGCCCAACCTGGTGGCGCCGATCATCGTGTATTCGACGCTTCTGATCCCCTCGAACATTATTTTCGAGGCGGCGCTGTCGTTCCTCGGCCTCGGGGTGCCCCAGACGGTCCCCTCGTGGGGTCGTCAGCTGTCGGAAGCGGCCGCGGTGTTCCGGGTGGCGTGGTGGATGATGCTCTTCCCGGGGCTGTTCCTCGTGGCGACGACGCTGGGTTTCAACCTGGTAGGGGATGGGTTGCGGGATGCGCTCGACCCCCGGAC
>JAZDHM010000230.1:0-4081 GCA_043805935.1 Actinomycetota bacterium | reverse complement strand
GAGGCCCATCTCCAGGCAGGCCAGCGAGATCACGAGGGGCATGCTCTCGACGTAGGAGGTCCCCGGGTTGCAGTCGGTCGCCAGGGCCACCGTGACCCCGGCATCCCACAGCATGCGGCCCGGCGCCTGCGTCGATCGCATCGAGAACGAAGCGGCAGGGAGCAGGACTGCCACGACACCGGCGGCGGCGAGGGCGGCGGCATCGGCGGCGGTGGCGTGGTCGAGATGGTCCGCCGAGGCCGCCCCCAGTTCGGCGGCGAGCGCCGCCCCTCCGGTGTGGGTGAGCTGCTCGGCGTGGATGCGGGCTCCGAGGCCGCGGCCGACCGCAGCCGTGAGGATTCGGCGGGCGTCGTCGACCGTGAACGCCCCGCGGTCGCAGAACACGTCGCAGAACTGGGCGTAGGTGGCGGCAGCGGGGAGCATCTCCTCGATCACGAGGTCGACGTAGTCGGCACGGTCGGTTCCCCGCGCCGGGACGTGGGCACCGAGGAAGGTGGTGATGACGGTGATCCCGACCCGGTCGGCGATCGCCTGGGCGGCAGTGAGCATCTTGACCTCGGCCATCGGTTGCAGGCCGTAGCCCGACTTCACCTCGACGGTGGTGGTGCCCCCGGCCAGCATCCGGCGGGCCCGGGCGGCGCCGGAGTCGACCAGCTCCTCGAACGAGGCGGCGCGCGTGGCCGCCACCGTCGCGTGGATGCCGCCGCCGCCGGCGAGGATGTCTTCGTACGACTCGCCGCGTAGCCGCTGGGCGAACTCGTCCGACCGGTCGCCGGCGAACACGAGATGGGTGTGGGCGTCGACGAACCCGGGGAGCACCGCCCCTCCGCCGGCATCGATCGCCTCGGCGTGGTGGTACGCGGCGGGGAGATCGGCCTCGGGACCCGCCCAGACGATCTTGCCGTCCTCGATCGCCACCGCGGCGTCCTGGATCACGCTGAGATCACCGGGGGCGCCCGAGGCATTGGTGACCAATTCGGCAACGTTGGTGAGGAGCATTCCGCTACCAGTCACCAGTCACCAGCTGCCAGCAAGACGGGCGATGGCGCTTCTGTCTAGTTGCCAATTGCGAATTGCTCATTGCTGGCGAAGCCTCATCTCTCCCTCATCGGGATGCGCACCCCGCGCTCGTCGGCCACCTCAATCGCCCGGTCGTACCCCGCGTCGACGTGACGCATCACCCCGGTGCCCGGGTCGTTGGTGAGCACCCGCTCCAAGCGGAACGCCCCGTCGTCGGTGCCGTCGGCGACTACCTGAGCCCCGGCGTGGATCGACTTGCCGATGCCGACCCCACCGCCGTGATGGACCGCCACCCACGCCGCCCCCGACGCTGTGTTGAGAAGCGCATTGAGAATCGGCCAATCGGCGATGGCGTCGGATCCATCTGCCATCGCCTCGGTCTCCCGGTAGGGCGACGCCACCGAGCCGGAGTCGAGGTGATCCCGTCCGATCACGATCGGCGCCTTCACCTCGCCCGAGCGGACGAGGTCGTTGAAGGCGAGACCGGCGCGATGCCGCTCGCCGTATCCGAGCCAGCAGATCCGCGCCGGAAGCCCCTGGAACGCCACCCGCTCCTGGGCCATCTTCAGCCAGCGGTGCAGGGCCCGATCCTCGGGGAACAGGGCGGCGACGGCACGATCGGTGGCGGCGATGTCGGCGGGATCACCGCTCAGCGCCACCCAGCGGAACGGGCCCTTGCCCTCGGCGAAGAGCGGACGGATGTAGGCGGGGACGAACCCGGGGTAGGCGAAGGCATCGGCGAACCCGCCGAGGCGGGCCTCGCCGCGCAGGTTGTTGCCGTAGTCGAACACCTCGGCGCCGGCCTTCATGAACCCAACCATGGCCTCGCAGTGGCGAGCCATCGAGTCACGGGCCTCCTCGACGTACCACCCGGGGTCCTTGTCGCGCAGCTTGGGCGCCTCGTGCACCTCCACCCCGAGGGGGATGTAGCCGCCGAGGGGGTCGTGGGCCGACGTCTGGTCGGTGACGATGTCGAAAGGGATCCCGCGGGCGAGCAGCTCGGGGAACACGGCGGCGGCGTTCCCCTCCACGCCGACCGAGAGGGCGCCCCTCCCCGCCTTGGCCGCCATCACCATCTCCACCCCCATCGTCGACGGTGGAGGCGAACTCGTCGAGGTACCGCGTGGCGACCCGGCGCTCGATGCGCGACGGATCGACGTCGACGCAGAGCACCGCCCCGCCGTTCATGGTGACCGCCAGCGGCTGCGCCCCACCCATTCCGCCCAGGCCGGCGGTGAGGGTGGCGGTGCCTGCGAGGGTGCCCCCGAAGCGGTGCTCGGCGATGGCGGCGAAGGTCTGGTAAGTGCCCTGGAGGATGCCCTGGGTGCCGATGTAGATCCACGACCCGGCCGTCATCTGCCCGTACATGGTGAGCCCGGCAGCCTCCAGCTCACGGAAGTTCTCCCACGTCGCCCATTCGGGGACCAGCAGGCTGTTGGCGATCAGCACCCGGGGAGCCATCGGATGGGTTCGGAACACGCCGACCGGCTTGCCGGACTGGACGAGCATCGTCTCGTCGTTCTCCAACGACGAGAGCGTGCGCACGATGGCGTCGAAGGCCTCCCACGATCGGGCGGCGCGCCCGGTGCCGCCGTACACCACGAGGTCGTCGGGCCGCTCCGCCACGTCGACGTCGAGGTTGTTCATCAGGCAGCGGAGGGCGGCCTCCTGCAGCCATCCCTTGGTGTTCAGGGTCGTGCCGCGCGGGGCCCGCACCGGTCGTGGACCGCTCATCACACACCTCCACCCAGGAGGGTACCGGAGGCCTTTCGACCGTGGCCGTGGCCCGAGCCCTTCGGTAGCGTCGGTGTCGGCAGATCGTCGGAAGGACACCCATGAGCCGGCCCACATTCGTCTACCGCCACGCCACAGAGCCCAGTCGGGGCCTGGCCACCGCCGGGATCTTCTTCATCAAGACCCTCATGGCGATCCCCCATCTCGTGGTGGTGAGCGTGCTCCAGAACCTGGCCTGGGTCCTCGGGTACGTCGGCTTCTGGGTCGTCGCCATCACCGGCAAGATGCCCAGCGGCATCTTCGACCTGATCAGGATCTCCATGCGGTGGTCGGCGCGGACCTACGGGTGGCTGATCGGCTACACCGACCTCTATCCCCCGTTCGAGGTCGACCCCGAGTACCCCGTGAACGTGGAGATGGCGCCACCCGCCAATCCGAGCAGAGGGTGGGCCATGGCCGGCATCTTCGTGTTCCCCAAGGCGCTGGCCCTGCTCCCACACCTGATCGTGCTGGCGTTCCTCGACCTGGCGGCGGCGGTGACGGTGTGGTTCGGGTACTTCGTCGTCGCCTTCACGGGCGCCCTTCCCCTCGGGATCCAGGACTTCGTCGCCGGGGTGGTCGGATGGAACTACCGGGTGGCCGCCTGGTTCCTCGGCCTCGACGACCAGTACCCCCCATTCACTCTCGAGGCGGCACCCTCCGCCTGAGCCAAGACCGGTCGAGCCGCTCCCGGGCACGATCCACGACCATCGTCGAACGGCGAATTGGGACACCGGCCCTGGGAATCCGGTGGCGGCATGTCACGCTGACGCCATGGCTGACACCACGCAACGAATCGATCTGGGGGAACACACCCACAGACGAGTGCGGCCGCTTTCGGCCCGTAACGCCCTGCGAGCCACCGCCATCCTGGCGGGAGCCCACGGCGTCGTCCTGGTGACATCACCGAGCTTCGCGCTGTCGCTCTTCGGGGCGCCGGTCTTGGGCGACACCGCCTACTGGCTGCGCAACTCCGGAGTGCTGTTCATCGCTCTGACCATCGTGTTCTGGTCGGCGTCGCGCTGGCCGGCGTCGATGATGCAGCGTCCGATGCTGCTGGCGGCCGGCATCGTCACCTCACTGCCCGCGGTGATCGGGACGCTCACGGTTCTCGACGGGACCGTCAGCACGGCCTTCACCGCGGTGATCGGGGTCGAGGTCGTGATGGCCACCTGGATCTGGGGTTTGCTGCTCACCGACGGGGTGTGAAGACCCGCACGCTCGTCTCCTCACTTGAGGGGCCGGCTCGGTTCAGCGACGTCGACGCGCCGCATTCTCCGCGATCCGC
>JAZDHM010000229.1:0-4227 GCA_043805935.1 Actinomycetota bacterium | reverse complement strand
TCACGTACACCTGGTCCTCGCGGAGGCCGAGCTTGGATCGAACGGCCTCGATGATCCGCAGATTGGCCTGATGGGGGATGACGAGCGCGATCTCATCCTTCAGCCGGCCCGCCTGGGCGACCACCCGCTCGGCAGCCTCGGTCATCCGATGCACCGCGTGGCGATACACCTCGCGCCCATTCATCACGATGTCGTGCTGCCCGCCCTTCTTCGCCTCCTCCAGGGTGAAGGGACGCCGGGTCCCGCCGGTCTCCAGAGTCAGGATTCCCGCCGCGCTGCCGTCGGTCCCGGCGACGGCGGCCAGCAGTTCCGCCTGCACGCCATCACCCTCGCCCACGACCACCGCTCCGGCGGCATCGCCGAAGAGCACGCAGGTCGAGCGATCGGTCCAATTCATGAGCCGGGAGATCAACTCCACTCCAACCACCAGGATCCGCTTGGCGGCGGCCTGGACCCGGGTCTTGGCGATGTCGAGGGCGAGCACGAACCCGGCGCATCCCGAGCCGCCCAGGTCGTAGGCGGTGATCTCACGCGCCCCGATCCGGTGCTGCAGATGGGCGGCCGTGTCGGGCGTGTACACCTCGGGGGTGTCAGAGGCCACGATGATTTCGTCCACGTCGGCGGCGGTCATTCCGGCGTCGGCCAACGCCTTCTCGGCGGCATGAGCGGCCAGAGACACGGTCGTTTCGTCATCGGCGGCGAATCGCCGCTCCCGGATGCCGGTCCGGGTGACGATCCACTCGTCCGTCGTGTCGATCAGAGCCGACCAGTCTTCGTTGGTCATCACCCGGGAGGGCACGTAGGAGCCGAACCCGAGCACGCCGATCCGATCGCTCACCAGGTACCCCTCTGCCAGCTGTCACCCACGATACGCCGTCGACCCGGCCACAGGTGCTCGGAGGGACCCGATTTCCTAAGCCCGCGATAGCCCACGACAATGTTGCCCGATCCGGGAATCCTCCACCCCGGCCCCTCTTCGGAATGGCACATGGAACTCGCACTCAGCGCCCTCGGCATCTTCATGCTCCGGATCTGTGACGTCTCGATCTCGAGCGTCCGCATCGTCACCCTCATGCGCGGCCGCATCTGGCTCGCCTCGTTGATGGGATTCTTCGAATCCCTCATCTGGGTGAGCGCGGCGGCGATCGTGTTCGCCAATCTGGACAACCCGGTGCGCATCGTCGCCTTCGCTGCCGGGTTCGCCGCCGGCACCGCCCTCGGCGGCCACATCGAGCGATGGCTGGCGATGGGGACCGCCTTCATCCGGGTGGTGACTTCCATCGAGGCCGCCCCCGTTGCCGACGTACTGCGAAGCAACGGGTACCCGGTCACGGTGCTCAACGCCGAGGGGCGCGACGGCGAGGTCAGGGTCAACTTCCTGGTCCTCCCCCGCCGCAAGGTCAAGGAGGCGCTGGCGATCATCACCGAGGTGAGCCCCGACGCCTTCGTGACCGTCGAGGACATCCGCATCGCCGAAATCGAACGCCACAAGGGTGGCGACTCGGCGGTCCGCAAGTAGGCCTGCCGCGGGTTCCGACCGGTTTCGGGCGCGCTGCGGGGGTGGGCCTTGCCCACCCCCGCACGCCACTCTCCTCTTCTCAGGCGCCGAACAACTCGGCCCAGTGGTCGGCGAGGTCGCTGTCGAAGGTCACCGTGTATCCGCAGGACCACAGGTACCCGTCGTTGGCCGACACGAGGTACCGCTCACCCACCTCGAACGGGATGCCGTCCATCGCCACGGTCACTCCGCCGACCAACCCTTCGGCGTCGTAGCTGATCTCGGCGGCATCACCACCCCGGAACCAGTGGTTCACCTCGAAGGTGACCCGGTCTCCATCGATCGCGGTGAGCGTTCCGTCGAACGCGGTGTCCTGCTCGGCGAGGATGGCATCGTCGTACTGGATGCACATCGCCAGGGCACCGCCGCCGATCGGCTCCCCCCCGACGATCCGGGGCTCGGCCTTGTCGACGAACAGCGCGTAGGCGCCGATGGCCGCCGCGGCGACCGCCAGGGCCGCCGAGGCAGCCAGAGTGATCGTGTGCTTGGGCAGCCGACGCGGTGCCGGCTCCTGGGTCTGTGTCGTGTTCATGTCCGTGATCTCCTGGAACAGGGCCCGTGCGTGGGCCTCCGACGTGTTCGTCGGCACCTCCAGGCGATCGAGCGGGTCGGCGCGACGCAGCGCTTCGATGGGATCACCTTCGAATCGTTTGCGGCTCATTCCCGATCCACCTCTCCCGGCCCCGGTTGCGTGCCGTACACCACCCCAGGTGTCCGGGACCGCTTCGTCGATTTCATCCTCGTGTCGGCGTTCAGTTCCCGGGCCAGCCGCCTCTTGGCCCGGTGGAGCCGGACGGCCACCGCCGACCGGGTGATCCCCATCACGATGCCGATCTCCTCGTTGTCGAGGTCGTCCCACGCATGCAACGTCAGGATCTCCCGATCCCCGGGCGGTAGGACCCCCAGGGCGCGATGGACTGGGTCGAAGTCGGGGTCGGTTTGAGGTTCGGGCGCCGCAGTGGCCTCGACGCGCTTGGTCAACCGGGCGAGACGGTCGAGGCCCCGGTATTGGTTGGCGAGCACCCGGTGGGCGACCCCGTACACCCACGGAATGCTGCGGGGCGCCTCGGGCACGTCGTCGAGACGCCGCCACACCGCCATGAAGGTGTCGGAGACGGCGTCGAGGGCGTCCTCACGGCTGCGGGCGCGGCGCAGGGCGTAGGCCATGATCCGCGGATAGGCGGCGTCGTAGAGGAGTCGAAAACGCTCGACCCGATCCGCGTGGGATCCCCCTCCGGCGCTCATCTGGCCTTCGACGCTAGCGGCGCGATGGCCGGTTCCCGGCCGGTGTGGGACCGAGAGCGTGCGTCAATGGGCTCGCCTTCAGGATCACGTGCCGGGTTGGCTACCAGCCCGGCACGTGATGAGACCGGCGACTCGTTGGCGTACCCTCCCCGGCATGGGAGAGAGAGTCATCGGGTTCGTGGTGATCGTGGTCGCGGTGATCATCGGATTCAGCATCCTCGGATTCATCCTCAAGGCGCTGTGGTGGATGGCGGTGATCGCCGGCGGCATCGTGCTGGCCGCGCTCGTCCTCAACAAGGTGGGGAAGGCCTGAGCTCGGCGTTCCCTACGATGCGCCGGTCGATCCCGCCCTCGTAGCTCAGGGGATAGAGCAACGGTTTCCTAAACCGTGTGTCGGAGGTTCGAGTCCTCCCGAGGGCGCCAACCCAGGACGCGACGATCCGCATGCAGCACCCTGGCTGCTCGTATGGTTCCGGCATGGTCAAGCACCGTCCCGCAGACCCGATCACCGCCGGACGCAGGGATTCATGAGCGTTCTTGTGGTCTCGCCGAATCTGGCCCTCGATCACATCTGCGTGGTCTCCGAGCGAGCCCCAGCCACCGGCGTATTCAGAGCCGAGCACGAGCTGCTCTCGGCAGGCGGAAAAGGCGTGAACGTTGCTCGGAGCCTCGGGTTGCTCGACGTGCCCACCAAGGTGATCGGGTTCTGCGCGGGCGTAACCGGGAAGATGGTCACCGACCTGGCGAGCGGCGAGGGCATCACGGTGCAACCCGTTCTCGTCCCCGGCGATACTCGAATCGCAACCGTTCTGGTCTTCGGCGACCCCGAGAGGTACCTCGTCGTGAATCCGCCGGGCCCGACCGTTGGAGAAGACAGCTGGCGGTCGCTCGAGGCGCTGGCCGTCGACTGCATGACGGCAGACAAGCCCGAAGCCGTGATCTGCACCGGGAGTCTGCCTCCGGGCACCCCTGGAGACGCCTACTACCGAATCCTCCACCAAGCTCGATCGCGTGGGATCATCGCCGTGGTCGATGCTCGAGGCGACGCACTCCGAGCAGCATTGGCCGCCCGACCGGACCTCGTCAAGGTCAACCTCGACGAGGCACGGGAGATCTCCGCACTCGGCGGCCATTCGGAACCGGCCCAGATCGCGCGCGAACTCGCCGAGAGTGGCGCTTCGTCAGTCGTCATCACCGCCGGTGCTGACCGGGTCGTCGGACTCACATCCGAATCGCTCGTCTGTCTCAGCCCCCCGCGTGCACGGGTGCGGAACGCCATCGGAGCCGGGGACACGCTGCTTGGCGGCATGGTGGCTGCGATGGTGGCAAACCAGCCGTTTGGTCAAGCTCTCGCTGCGGGTGTCGCGGCGGGTACGGCGGCGGTCGAGGAGCTCCAGCCGGGCCGGTTCCTTCGTGAGAGGATG